>CBFDCY010000157.1:0-2648 GCA_965603425.1 uncultured Dehalococcoidia bacterium
CACCAGCCTCCGTACGGAATCGCCGTTGTGAGCTCCGTCAACGATAACCCAGGGCTTTCGCCGCAGGACTTGAAGTCGACCCGGCCAATTTACACCGGCGATGCCATTGGTAATCGCCTCGGCAGTTATCACAGCGCCCCGTTCGTCCAGCGCCTCGGCAGCGGCGATGGCGGTGGCTGCATTTTCCAGCTGGTATTCGCCCAGAAGGGGTACTTCGATGTTATAATCTTCCTTCAACCCCCTTAGCTGGAAAGACTGCTTCTCCGGGCTGAGGGATTTCTGCCGCCAGCTAACATCGCTGCCCACCCTGACCAGTTTCACCTCCCGCTGCCGGCACACGTCCTCCAGCACGTCCATCGCTTCCGGAACTTGAGGAGCGGTAACAACTATGCTTCCCGGCTTGATGATGCCCGCCTTTTCCCTCGCTATCTCCGCCAGCGTATCGCCGAGCACATCCATGTGGTCATAGCTTATGGACGTGATGACGCAGACCTCGGGCTGCACCACGTTGGTGGCGTCAAGTCGACCTCCCAGACCCGTCTCCAGCACCTGATAGGCCACTCCCCTGTCCTGAAAGTACATAAAGGCAAGCGCGGTAAGGATTTCATAAGTGGTCAGTTCTCCCAGATCGCTGCTCGTATTCACCGCTTCAACTTCGGGTTTTACCCGCGCGGCCAGCCGGGCAAATTCATCCTCGGAAATCTGCCGTCCGTCTACCTGTATGCGCTCCCGGATGCTGAGCAGGTGCGGAGAGGTATAAAGTCCGGTGCGGTAACCCGACTGCTTAAGGATGGAGGCGAGCATGGCCGCGGTGCTGCCTTTTCCTTTCGTGCCGGCGATATGGACCGATTTCGCCGCATTTTGCGGATTGCTCATTCTTGCCAGCAAACGCTCCATACGTCGCAGGTCGAAAACGACCGCCGAACGCGGCATCCGCTCGTAATCGGCAAAGCTCAGTATATAATCAACCGCCGCCGGGAAGTCCATCTAACGCTCCATGAAAACCAGCTTAATCTTACCTTTTACCACATTTCCGGTAAAGTTTTTTGAAAATTTTAATATATCATTAAAGGTGTCACCCCCTTGACAGCCACTATATATTGTATTAGTATTTTCCTTGTTACACTATATACTGTGGATTATGGAAAATGAACTGTCCCTATTGCAGCTATCACGATTCAAAGGTCATTGACTCCCGCGATATCAATGACGGCATACGCCGCCGGCGCCAGTGCCTGAAGTGCGATTCCCGTTTCACCACTTATGAACGCCTTCAGCCCACAGGGCTTTTTGTAATAAAGAAAGACGAGCGTCGCGAGGAGTTCAACCGGGACAAGCTCCTTGCCGGTATCCGCAAGGCCTGTGAGAAACGTCCACTCCCCAGCGGCGCGGTGGAAAATACCGCCGATGATATTGAAGCCGAACTGTACCGCTCCGGCAAACTGGAAGTGCCCGGCACTCTCATCGGCGATATGGTCATGGAGAGACTGAAAGAACTGGACCACATCGCCTATATCCGTTTTGCCAGCGTCTACCGCGACTTCACCGATATCACCACGCTGAAGGAAGTCGTAGACGCGCTGGTCAGCAGTGAAACAGTACTCGCCGCACCGGAGAACCAGCTCCCTCTGCTCTCTACGGAAGAGCTTAAGGAGCTGTCGGAACGAAGATAACCTGAAGACAAAGCGCAATCGTTGTCGCTTTAATAAAAATGAGCCGATGGACAGGATGGACAAGTCACAGAACAGACCGACAAATTATCCAAATCGCAACCAGATTGCGCGCGTTGTTTTTTCCGCTGCCGAGTCTATGGGCATCGCCGACCGGAGGCTGGTGGAAAAGCTCACCTCTCAGGTCATCGAGCGAATCGAGCAAAACCGCTCCTTTTTGCAGCCACCCACCCTGCCCGGGATGGAAGACCTGGTTGACAGGTCGTCGCGGCGCCTGAGCCGCCTGCCGTCGGATACCGACATACTGTCAATGGTAGAGGAAATCCTGGCTGCGGAAGAGAAAAAATTCACCGAGGAGGCACCCGCCGAAATGAAACCGACCAAGACCGTCAAGACAGAAAGCCAGCCGGAAACCGGCTTGAAGTTAACCGATAACGCACGGCACGTCCTGCAGAAGCGTTACCTGAAGAAGGACAAGCAGGGAAACGTTATTGAAACGCCGGAGGAGATGTTCCGCCGTGTTGCCAGAGCCATTGCCGAGGCCGAACTCCAGTACCAACCCAAAGCGGATGTGAAAGCAACGGAAGACGAATTTTACCGCATGATGACCAGCCTTGATTTCCTGCCCAACTCACCCACATTGATGAACGCCGGACGGGAACTGGGGCAGCTTTCCGCCTGTTTTGTCCTGCCCATTGAGGACTCTATGGAGTCTATCTTCGACTCCGTGAAGCATACGGCGCTCATTCACAAGAGCGGCGGCGGCACCGGCTTTTCTTTTTCCCGCCTGCGCCCGGAAAGAGACCGGGTGGGTTCCACGGGCGGGGTGGCCAGCGGTCCGGTGTCCTTCATCAGGGCGTTTGATACCGCCACCGATGTTATCAAGCAGGGCGGGATG
Source organism: uncultured Dehalococcoidia bacterium (assembly GCA_965603425.1). Lineage (GTDB taxonomy): Bacteria > Chloroflexota > Dehalococcoidia > Dehalococcoidales > RBG-16-60-22 > E44-bin89. Next base: position 2,569 of record CBFDCY010000157.1, read on the forward strand.
CGCCGCGGGGCCAATATGGGCATTCTCAACATTGACCATCCGGACATCATGAAGTTCATTACCTCCAAAGAGGACATGAC
>CBFDCY010000158.1:0-2593 GCA_965603425.1 uncultured Dehalococcoidia bacterium
CCCCTGCGGGAGAGTGTGCCGGATACATTCAACCAACTGGTTGAGCGCTACGGGGAGCTGATAGAGCTTGCCCTGGAGCAGCAGGCCTATAGAGTAGAACATGACATCTCAGGAAACCTCCGCTCCATTGCTGAGGAACTGGGTTATTTAAAGGCCGGGCCACGTGACGTGGTGGAGCTTCACAGTTCGGCTCTGAAAAGAAAGACCAATGCGGCTAGTCATGCCAAGGCTCAGGCCTATGTGGAGGAAGGACGAGTGATGGTGCTTGAACTCATGGGACACCTGGTATCTCACTACCGCACCTATTCTGTGGGCACCACAGCCGTAAAGACAAGAGAGAAACCGGGAAGAAAAAGGAGGACTTTAAGCGTGAATAATGAAAATAAATATCCGGTCGCTAAAGGAGGGTAAACGATGACGAACAATATTGTGCTGAAGCTGTATATCACCGGCCAAACGCCGAAATCGGAGCGTGCCATAGCCAACATGCAAAGCATCTGCAAGAACGAACTGGAGGGGCAGTATGAACTGGTTATAATTGATGTCATGGAAAGGCCGCAGCTGGCTGAGGATGAAAAAATCCTGGCGACGCCAACCCTTATCAAGGCGTTGCCACCGCCTCTCGCCCGGGTTATCGGCGACCTCTCTGACACCGAAAAAGTACTGGTAGGACTGAATATAGAGCCTTTAAGAAAGTCCAATAAGGAAGGGGGACGGGGAAAATGAGTGCCAAGAAAAATAGTTCGCAAATAAGCAAGCTGGAGACCGGCATTGCAGGATTTGACTTTGTGGCGGGTGGTGGTCTGCCCAAGGGCCGCACCACTCTCCTTGCCGGTACCGCCGGCAGTTCCAAGACAGTCTTTGCCGCCGAGTTCCTAGGACAGGGTATCTTAAAATTCAAGGAAAACGGTGTGTTTGTTACCTTTGAAGAATCGCCGGCCGACATTTGCCGTAACATGAAAAGCCTGGGCTGGGATATTGAAAAATGGGTAAACGAGGGTAAATTTGCCTTTGTTGATGCCTCTCCCGACCCGGGGAACCAGTCCGTTACGGCCGGAGAATGGGATTTAGGCGCTCTGATAGCCCGTATCGAGCATGCCGTCAAAAAAGTGAATGCCAATCGCCTTGCCATGGATTCCCTGGGTGCTATTTTTACCCAGTTTTCCGATGGAGCTATGGTACGCCAGGAACTTTTCCGCGTTGGCTCAGCACTGAAGGGCATGAACGTCACCTCCCTTCTGACGGCAGAGCGAACCGCTGAATACGGCGAAATCTCCCGCTTTGGCGTGGAGGAGTTCGTGGCCGACAATGTCATTATCCTGCGTAATGCCCTTGAGCATGAGAAACGCCGCCGGACCTTAGAGATTCTCAAGTTCCGCGGCTGCTCTCACCAGAAGGGGGAGTACCCTTTTACCATCTTGCCAGGCGCGGGCATCGTGGTAATTCCGCTTTCTGCCATGGAACTGCAGCAGAAATCTTCTGATATACGCATTACTTCCGGAAATAAGGAGCTGGACAAGATGTGTGGCGGAGGGTTTTTCCGTGATTCCATAATTCTGGTATCCGGTGCTACCGGTAATGGCAAGACGCTCATGGCAACCGAGTTCATCGCTGGCGGGGCAAAAAATGGCGAGCGGTGCTTGTTACTTGCCTTTGAGGAAAGCCGGGAGCAACTCATTCGCAATGCCACCGGTTGGGGATTTGACTACGAGCAGATGGAAAAGGAAGGAAAGCTGAAGTTCGTCTGCGAGTACCCGGAGACAGCCGGGCTGGAAGACCATCTTATCAAGATCAGGTCAGAGATTGATATTTTCAAGCCCAATCGCCTGGTTGTTGACAGCCTATCGGCGCTGGAACGCGTCTCGTCCATCAAGGGTTTCCGTGAATTTGTCATCGGCCTGACCTCCTTCATCAAGCATGGAGAGGTTGCCGGACTTTTCACCGCCACCACACCCACCCTGATGGGCGGAACATCAATCACCGAGACTCATATCTCTACCATTACCGACTCCATTATTTTATTGCGTTACGTGGAAATGTATGGGGAAATGCGCCGGGGGCTGACCGTGCTCAAGATGCGCGGCTCCAGGCACGATAAGGACATCCGCGAATATACCATCGACGGTACGGGCATGCATATTGGCAAACCTTTCCGCGATATTACCGGTATCATATCAGGTAGCCCAACGCGTATCCAGCAAGGTGAGATGGGGCGAATCAGTGAGTTGTTTGAGGAAGAGAAAGTGGGGAGTGAATGAAGCCAGGGTTCCTGTCTATAGAGCAAGACCAGGCCGGTAGCCCTGATAGAAATTAAAGGAGCAACGACGGGTTATGGGGGTAGAATATGAAAAAACAAGGAGGGAGTTATGACACCAAACACAAGTAAAAAAAACAAAAAAGTACTGCTAAATATGGACATGTCAACCTTTGAAATACCGCCAAGGGGGGAAGTCTTGGTACTGGGAAAACGCTGCTCTATAGGGCCGGAGGCGGCAAAAACTATGTTCGATAACATTGCGCCAGAAGAATTTGAACTTGTCCAGCCAGAGGATGACGTGATTGATGGCATACTGGTTAAGAAATACCTGTTTTT
>CBFDCY010000159.1:0-2588 GCA_965603425.1 uncultured Dehalococcoidia bacterium
TCAGCGCCCCATGCGGTGAGGCCAAGACCTTCCCGGTTTTCGATTTTTTCCCCTACTTCTTCCCACGTAAAATAAGGGCGGGGGAAGTTGTGTGGCAGCTCACCTCTTTCCAGTTTTTCCGCTCGCATCTGCTCCGCTTCAGCATGCAGTTCCTCCATTGCCTGCTCGATGCTCCGCGGCTCATCGAGCAGCAGAAGCGCATCCTCAGGCAGATAGTCGATGAGGCTGTCCCGGTTGAACAGCGCCGAGTAGAACTGGCTGTTACGAGGTAGCTGTCCTTCAAGCAGCGTGGCTATTTCCTGTTCGTACTGCTCGCGTATTTCCGTGTTAAGGTTCGCCAGGTCCAGACTGCTCAGGGCGTTTTCCAGTTCCGTCTTTTTGCCCTGCAACGGCACCAGCAGTTCCGTCGCCGGTGTCACCGATATCGACTCTCTCTCTTCCCGGGAGCGCTGGTTTTCCGGGTCGAAAAGCCGTATGCTCTCCACCGTATTGCCGAAGAACTCCAGCCTGGCAGGCAGTTCGCTGGTGGGCGGAAAGACATCAATGATGCCGCCACGATGGCTCATCGTGCCGGGAACCTCGACCACGCCCTCTGTCTGATAGCCAATGTCTGCCCAGCCGCGCAGGAGTCGATACGGCTCAATGTCCATTCCCACCTTTATCTCGCCGCAGGCAGCGGCGAAGTCCTGAAATGGCGCCGTTTTCGTCATTAACGCCGGGGCTGAGGCCACAACGAGAAACGGCTCTTTAATTTCCAAACTTTTCCCCCCACCGACCATCATGGAAAGCGCCTTGACCCTTTCCATCTCGGTGGTAGGGTCGGATGTTATCCGCTCATAAGGTAAAGCATCCGGCTCAGGGAAAGTTTTGACATCGGCACTGGTCCATGCGGAGAGTTGTCCGGACAGTTTTTTACTGCGCTCGGGCTGGGCAGTCACCACCAGGACCGGCCGCCGCCAGTGCCGGTACAGTGCCGCGATAAGATAGGGTTTGGCCGCATCGAGTGAAATAACCTCTCTATCTCGAACTTTATGCGGCCATGACGCCTGTAACCGGGTGAACGCCGGCATACTTTCAATCAAGCCCAGCAATCGAGTCAAGTTAAGCGTCATACAAGCTTCCTCAAATACCTCTAGGGCTCGTCTGTAACGACCAGCCCTGCAGATAATTCTAACACTGCTGAACAGGCTTCTCAAATACCCGCCTAGTCTTCTACAATCTCACCCATCTTGTCCCGCCCTCCCCAGATTGCTATAATGGAGCATATCTTTTCGGTCGGTATGGGATGGGCAAAAATAATAAAACAACTATAAAATCGAGCAAGCCATGCTACCAGCGGATTGTGGTCAAACTTGGCACCAGCCTGCTCACCAGCGGCAGCGACCACCTGGACCGGGATATGATGTCCCGCCTGGTCGACCAGGTGGCACGACTGCACCGGCAGAGGGTGGAAATCATCGTTGTGTCCTCAGGAGCCATGGCCGCCGGCCAACACCGCCTCAACCTGACGAAAAAGATAAGGAGCATTCCCTTCAAGCAGGTGCTCTGCTCCGTGGGACAGAGTCACCTCATGCACATCTACGAGGAGCTTGTCGGCCAGTACGATATTCCTGTAGCCCAGGCGCTGCTCACCAAGGCCGACCTCTCTGACCGCTCCGGATACCTCAATGCCCGCAATACGCTGCTCGCCCTGCTCCAGCTCCAGGTACTCTGCATTGTCAACGAAAACGACGTGGTGGCGGTCGATGAGATTGACGAGGCCAAGTTCGGGGACAACGATAACCTGTCGGCCATGGTGGCCAATCTGGTCGATGCCGACCTTTTATTACTCTTAACGGACACCGCTGGCCTGCACACGGCCGACCCGCGGCGTGACCCGAATGCCCGGCTCATCTCCGAGGTTGAGCACATTGATGCTGACATTGAAAGCCTGGCCGACCGGGCCGGGGCAATGGGCATCGGCGGTATGGCTACCAAGATAGAGGCCGCCAGGCTGGCCACCACCTCCGGCGTAACCGTGATTATCGCTGACGGCCGGGAGCCGGATATCATCCTGAGACTAGCTGGCGGAGAGAAGATTGGTACCCGCTTTGTACCGGCTGCCACGAGGCTTGAGAGCCGCAAGCGCTGGATGTTGAGTAGTCCGTCCATTCGCGGTATACTGGTAGTTGATTCCGGGGCGGCGCTGGCGCTGAAGAAACAAAACCGGAGCCTGCTCGCGGCAGGCATCAAGGAGGCAAAAGGAGAATTCGACCGCGGTGACCTGGTCGATATTAATGACGCCGAGGGAATACACCTCGGCTGCGGTCTGGTAAATTACAGCTCCAGCGAGGTAAATCTAATAAAGGGCGCACATTCCGGTAAAATTGCCACTCTGCTTGGTATTGACTACGGACCAGAGGTGGTGCACCGGGATAACCTGGCTGTTCTTTAGGAGGTAATAAAGTGACCACAGGCAAGCTCTACCAATCCAGCGACAACGAACTCATCACTGAAGTCAATTACAAGTTCCAGGATGAATCCGATACCGGCTGGTGGGGAGAACTCACCCTGACCGACTACAAACGAATCAAGGATAATGATATTTA
>CBFDCY010000160.1:0-2567 GCA_965603425.1 uncultured Dehalococcoidia bacterium
GCTCGGATGTCCCCTTTTTCCTCCATGGTGGTACCGCACTGGCCGAGGGAAGAGGCGAGGTTTTAACTCCCCTCCCTCCTTTACCTCACTACCGGGTAGTTCTGATTATCCCCGACGTGCCCCGCCCTCCCGGCAAAACGGCAAAGCTATACGCCAGCCTGAATAACAGCCACTTCACCGACGGACAGATAACGCGGCGCATGGTCAAAGAACTGAAAGAGGGCAAAGAGCCGTCAACGCTTTTCAATACCTTTGAAAACGTTGTCTTTACCGGAGGGTCAGAATTGAAAGTTTACCGCGACCATCTCAGGAAAATGGGCGCACCCCACGTCCATCTGGCCGGCTCCGGCCCGGCGCTCTTCACACTGCTTAAAGATAAAGCAGAAGCCGAAGAACTCTACACCCGCTGTAAGCATCAGAACATGGAGACGTATCTGGTGGAGACTTTAGATAATGGATAGAAGTCAAATGAACAGAGCGCAAGAGGAAAGGGTTATCGAGGAAAACCTTCAAAAACTAACTGAAAGAATGAAAGAGCTTGGGTACAACAGCCATATGATAGGGCTTGTAGAGAAGCGCGTGAATGAACTTCAACGAAAAGGTGTATATGGTGTAAATCAATTTATACAGAAGTTATTAAGTAGAGTTACTGACAAAGAAAAGTATTTGGATATCCTCACGGAAGGGCGATTCGCTATCATACTTACTAGGCTCAAATTTTCAAAGATTCACATAGAGTATTACGATAGAGGGCCAGACATAAAAGCCGACTGGAATAAGAATACTGTTTATTTTGAAATAACGAGACGGCGTCCTACTGAAGATGACCAAGCAGCAGAAGTCGGAGCTACCGTCATTTCCCGAGATAGGACTGAAAACATTATTAGCAAAATTCAGGGGAAACTGCGACAGCTACAAAGCGACGGAATAAACATTATAGTTCTCTGGAGCGATACGATAACGTTAAGTCAGCATGAGCTAGAAAAAGCCTTTGGATACATTAAACAGGAAATAAAGCAAAACCCAGGTACATATGAAGACTTGAGTGCCATCTTATTTACTGAGGGTGAAGAAAGCTACCGAACAACACTGAAGAAGTTCTATTTACTTAAGAATGACGAGGCTAGAAAACCGCTTGGAATTTGTCTCACTAGGAAGCTAAAATCTCTTCAAAAGCAAAACTTCAAGAAGATGCAAAGAGAGGGGGAAGTAATAGCGGCTGCAATGAAAAGACTTTAACAAAGCCTTATCTCCCCACCGGATAGACATACGCCGAGGTTACGTCGTAAGGCTCAGGACACCAGCCGATTGACTTTCCCCCCGAGGTATCCAGGTACCAGTACCGCCTGTCTTCATATATCCAGGAGTTGCCAAAGACCTGGTATTCCGGCGGCATGTTAACGCCCAGCCCGATGTGGTCGAACTCCTCGAAGAGGAGCATGGCCACGTCGTAGCCCATCTCGTTCAGGATGGAGGCAAGCAAAATCGAGGTATCCTCGCAGTCTCCCTCGCGGTCGAAAAGCGTTTCCACCGGATAGCGGGGATACTCATCAAGGGTCGCCGTAACGTTGTCCCCGATATAGGTAAAGCTCTGAACAAAAACAAGCGCGAACTCGATTTTCTTATAGTCGTTGAACCCTTCCGCTGCCGCCACCTCATCAAGGGAGCCGACAACATTATCAATGGTGGCATCGTCATCAGGGTCCGTCGCCATGGCCACGTATTCCGCAAAGAAATGGTAGGGATGGCTGTAGGGGTAGTTCAACCATGACGGCCTTGACTTTTCCTGGTAAGAGAGGTACTGCGACAGCGGTACGGAAAGGCTCATATTATGCTCAATGCCTTTGTATCTGAATTGCCGGTGCACGGTCAATATCGTTTTCTCCAGCTTGCCAACCTGCATCTGGGTCGATAACGCCCAGCCGAAGAGGGCCAGCACCAGTACCAGCAACCCGAAGATAATGAAACGTGATTTCTTGTGACCCATCGCTTACGCGCCTTTCCCTGCCAGCCAGTTTAGAACCAGGGCTTCTTCGTCACGCCTGGTAGCAGCTTTCCCGTCCAGCCTGGCTTCAAGCAGCCGATGCAGCATTTCTTTAATTTCCGGCCCCTGTGCCACCCCCAATTTTTTCAAGTCCTCGCCATTGAGGACGGGCCTTATATATCTCAGCTTCTCGATGAATTCAGTAAGGCGCGGCACCGCGAACGGCATCCCGGCAGCGATTATGTTGGCGACCACCGCTTCTATGGCACAGCCGGCGAGCCGCGTGTAGACCTGGGCCAATGTTACCTGCGGAGATGCCAGCTGCCCCAGGTTTCCCTTCAGGTCAATCGCGTCAAGAAGTATTCGGTTGGATGCCTTCCTCAATCTCAGGTAGGAAATAAACTCCTCAACATCCTTGCTGCCCATACGGTAGACCAGCAGAGCCAGGTAGAGCCCGTTTGATGGATTATCGGGTGAACTCCATCGTCGTGCCTGTTCGTATTTCTCTGACAGCCATTTATCCGCCTGCAATTTCGGGTGCAGCTTGCTCAGCACCCCGAGCTCATCAGCGCGGCACAGCGCT
>CBFDCY010000161.1:0-2547 GCA_965603425.1 uncultured Dehalococcoidia bacterium
TTGGCTGGCTAACCTGCCACCAGTGGGCAATCGTCTCCGTAACCGGATACCCGTCCTCGGCAAGGGCAATCGCCGGAGACAGCACCTGGTCCAGGCTCATCGTGCCGCAGGAATCAAGCAGAGTGCACCAGCCATCCAGAGTCCCGGGGATGGTAACGGTATGAATCCCCGCTTCCGGCATTTTCGAAAAGCCCAGTTCCCTCATTTTCTCCAGACTGGCGGCATACGGAGCCCGCCCGCTGGCGTTCAGGGCTTTCACCTCCCCGTCTTTATGGAGAAACACCAGGGCAAAGAGGTCACCGCCCAGACCGGTCATCATCGGCTCAACCACGTTCAGGGCGGCGGCAGTAGCAATGGCGGCGTCGATGGCATTGCCACCTTTCTGGAGTATGCTCACACCAGCCTGTGTTGCCAGAGACTGACTTGAAGCCACCATACCACCCCTGCTCATCACCACGGCACGACGGGACGGAAATGTGTATTTCATTCACTCACCTCTTTTCTCTTTTATCGGGCCAAATTGCCAATATCTATAATACCATCGCCGTTTAACTGTTTCCAAAAACCGTCATCTCTCCTATCTATGGACTATGGAAATTAAGCTGCGATTAAGCTAGAATAAGGAGCAGCTATTACTGAAATAAATGAAAAGGAGTGGATATGCCAGAGTTATCAGAAAAGGAAATGCTGGAAAAATTACGCGGCTTCGATACTCCCTCAATCACCAACATCGTTGCCACGTATCCGACCAACTCCCTCTGCCTGGGGCTTTACGAGCCCTGGCGTGAGAACTGGTACACCGACCAGTCAGTCCGCTGCCCTTTCCCTGAACTCGGAGCGCGGATTGGCTACGCCGTCACGGTAGCCTTCGCCCTGCCCAATCCCAGCTACCAGCGCTGGTCAATTATCGACCTGCTTGAAATCATCGCCAGCGTGGGTAAGCCCACTATCCTCGTCATCAAGCAGGAGTTTCCGCCTGAGATACAACCCAAAGTGGGACTGGCCGGAGGCCAGATGACCACCGCCCTCAAAGCCTGCGGGGTGGTGGGAGTGGTCACCAACGGACCGACGAGGGACATCGATGAGATACGACCCCTGGAAATACAATACCTTACCAGCGGCGTAACGCCAGGGCATGGTGAAATGGCAATCAGCGCCATCAACGTGCCGGTATCGGTCGCTGCGATGGATGTTGCTCCCGGCGAGATAGTTCACATGGACGAAAACGGCGCCGTCAAATTCCCATCAGATAAACTGGCTGATATCTGCAAGAACATCGATGCCTTCACCAGCAAAGAGAAAGAACGCGCCAACAACGTGCTGGCGTCAAAAACATTCGCCCAGATAAAAGCGGCCTGGCAGCGGGAAGACCTGCCGGGTTAAACCAGTTTGGCGTCCTGCAGGATTTCCGCCATCCACCGTGCCGCCTTGCCCACTACATCCGGGCAGTAGATATCATGGGCACCGGCATTGTGGAATTTTTCAGCCTCCTGCTTGTCCGCCAGATAATAGGGCCGGCCCATCACCTTGGTCTGGATATTGCGGCAGATGATGGAACCATACTCGTCAATGAATTTCTGGCGCAACTTTCCCGCCAGCTCATGGGTCTTGTAACGAACGCCTTCGGGGTCGTCGAATTTGTCCCGCTCCCGGCCCACTATATGGCCCATGACCATGATGGCGCCAACGTAGCCACCGCAGCTTCCTTCCGTGCTCAATGCCGAACCGCCGGAAAGACCGGTGGCCGACTTGAATATGTCGTCGTTTCTGATGTCGAAAACATCCTGAAGCGCGGCGATAGAACACTGGCTGCAGCCACGATACGTCTTTTCGTAGTAATGACCACGCTCATAGGCTTTTTCGGCAACGCTCTCTGCCATAGTTCTGACCTCCCTAGTACGTATTTGCTATTTATAACTTAGAATACAGACCGAGCTTATTTTAGCAGCCCCATCTATTGTTATCAAGACATGGTTTTTTATCTTTGCCTCGGCTCACTGAAGTGGGGCCGATACGGCGCGGCGGCCACAATTACCTCCACGCTGACCCCGGTGGCACCCTCCACCCTGGCGGCTATTTCTTTCAGTTTTTCCGCCGGAACCTCACGCAGCGAGGATGCGGCAGGCGGGCGGTGGAGGGAGTAAATCTGGGCCTCTATCGGCTTTATTTCACCAACGCGCTCAACCCACGAATCTATTTTCCGCCGGTCAATATTCTGATATGCCCCATCGACGAACATGGTCTGCAGGGTAACATTCGGCATGGATTTCAGGCTCTCCAGTATTGTCTGATAGTCGACCTGCGGGCAGGGGCGGTTTATCTCCCGGAATGTCTCAATTTCTCCGGCATCAAGCTTCATTACCTTAAAGTCCAGCTTCTCCAATGCCGTGCGCACCTTCTCTATGGTCGCCGCTGAGGAATTGGTCAGCACCCCGATACGGGCGGCGGGGCAATATTTATTCTTCAGCGCCCCGGCGATATCCACCAGCTCAGCGAACTGAGGGTGCAGGGTCGACTCGCCATTACCGGAGAACGTGATATTGTCTA
>CBFDCY010000162.1:0-2545 GCA_965603425.1 uncultured Dehalococcoidia bacterium
ATCTCCGATAGCTCAGCCTTTTATAATAAGCGCTCTATCCGCCCTCTCTTCTCCCTTCCTCCTCACCTTCTGCAATGCTCCTGATGGGCATATCTCGATACAGGCATCACAGTTATCGCCGGTTTCACTGCCCAGCGGCTGGTCATAGCCGTGAACCACCTTGCTGTCAAAACCACGATACGCCATGCCGAAAAGCGGCTCACCACCCTGGGTCTTGCAGGCAACAACGCACCGCCGACACTGCACACACTTGGACATGTCGCGGAGCATCCCTGAGTTCTCATCCTCGACCGGATAGTAGTGTTTCCGGGTTCTGAATCGCGGCAGCCCTATCTCCAGGTCAGCGGCAATCCGTCGCAGCTCACAGATATTGGCCTTGTCACAAATCAGGCAGGCATCAGGGTGGCTGGCCAGCATCAGCTCGACCAGCACCTTCCGCGTGGCAATCACCTTTTGTGAATGAGTCTGTATTACCATGCCATCGGCAACCGGGGTATGACAGGAGCCGACCAGCGTCCGGGAGCCTTCCACCTCGACAACGCAAAGGCGGCAGGCCCCGATGGGCGGCAGGTCCGGGATATGACACAGGGTTGGAATATCAATGCCGTTTTCCCCGGCCACCTCCAGGATGGTCATGCCGGGACGGCCACTCAACTCTTTGCCATTTATGGTCAGGTTTATCTTTTTCTCCACTTTGAACTTATACCGTTATATTGTTTAAACATTCCGGAGCGCACACATATAAGCACCACGCTTATATAATGATAACTATTATGCTACCACAGAGATATTTCGTCCACAAGTCCCTGCGGGAAAAACGCTGTTACAGTCGAGCGTTTGCCGTTGAATTTCCCACTGTGATAAACTCTTAATGATTCCCCATGAAGATTCTGGTAACCAATGACGATGGCATTTCCGCTGATGGCCTGTGGATACTGGTACGGGAACTGACCAGCATCGCTGAGGTGGTGGTCGTGGCGCCGGATAGAGAACAGAGTGCCAGCGGCACCGCGGTGACGCTCTGGGAGCCGCTGCGGATAAGGCAGGCGAAGCCGGTGGTCCAGGGCGTTGAAGCGTACGCCGTGGAAGGTACGCCATCAGACAGCGTCCTGCTGGCGCTGGGCAGCCTGGTCAAAAGCAAAATCGACCTCGTTATTTCGGGGATTAACTGGGGGATGAACCTGGGGGACGATATCTACATCTCGGGAACGGTAAGCGCGGCTCTTCAGGGTTACCTGCACGGCTACCCGGCAATCGCTGTCTCCACCGAACGAGATAGTGAGCCCGGTTTTCAGATAGCGGCCAGGCTGGCTACCCTGCTGGCGGGACGGATGAACGCCAGTCCGCCGCCCAGCAATTTATTTCTCAACATCAACGTGCCCAATGTGCCGCTGGATAAAATCGGCCGCATACAGGTCACCGAGCTGGCCAGCGAGAGCCATATCAACACCGTTACCGAAGGAAATGACGGCAAGCGGAATTACTACTGGCTGGTGCGGCAGCGACAGGACGGCAGCCAGGGCCGAAAAACGGATGCCTGGGCAGTTGACCACCGAAATATATCCATAACCCCCCTTTTCACCAGCCTGCCCGCCAGAAAGCTGTCCGGTATACTGGATAAACTCTGTTCCGGTCTGTTTGAAGAATTGACCGGGTCTGCCGCGTAAGGATACCATGTCGCACTATATTGGCGTCGACATTGTTGAAATAGGCCGAATTAAAGAGGCGGTAGAGAGCTGGGGAGAGAAGTTTCTCAGACGTGTCTACACCGAATCAGAGCTGGCGGCGTACCGCAATAAGCCGTCGTCGCTGGCGGCCCGCTTTGCCTGCAAGGAAGCAGTCATGAAGCTCCTGGGTACAGGCAGAATGGGCATAAACTGGCAGGAAATCGAAACCCTGTCCCATACCAGCGGCCAGCCGCGGGTTAACCTGTACGGAAGGGCACAGGTTAAAGCAGATGAGATGGGCATAAAGGAGATTGCCGTCAGCCTTTCCCATTCCAAAGAATATGCCATCGCCTATGTCAGTGCGGTCTCGGAGACGAACCTCCCGGGAAAATCAGACGACTAATCAGAAAGACCCGAATTTTGAGCGATACAGAAAAAACCCCGGCCATTAGAAAACCCGGGATTTTCTATGGCTACTGGATGATTGCCATTGCGGTACTTTCCCTTGGCCTTTTTTCTGGCAGCGGTGTCGGCGCTTTTAGCCTTTTTGTCACCAATCTGCAAACTGCGTTTGGCTGGGGCCGGGGGGAAATCATGCTCGCTTTCACCATTTACTATCTGCTTACCGGCCTCGCCGCTCCACTGGTCGGCTGGCTGGTCGACCGCTATGGAGTAAGGGGGGTTATCGCGGGCGGCTCTCTGATTGCCGGCCTGGGTTTTCTATCACTATACTCCTTGCAAGGCCTGTGGCACCTTTATCTCGCCTACTTTTTTATCGGTATCGGCCATGCCGCCATCGGTCAGGTTTCGGCCAGCACCATGGTCTCTAACTGGTTCGTGAAGCGCCGCGGTACCGCCATTGGCATCATGTCCACCGG
>CBFDCY010000163.1:0-2529 GCA_965603425.1 uncultured Dehalococcoidia bacterium
ACTTCCGCCTCTATCTCTTTCTCCTGCTTCGGGTTCATGTGCACCAGAAATACCTGCGGCAGGTGGCCTTTAAGCTTCTGGAAAGCCAGGAGTTCCTCCTTGAGCAGGCTCGGGGTGAGATGCAGCTTGAGGTAACCAAATTCTTCATATCGGTTCGGAGCCGTGACCTCGGTAATGAGCAGCTGCGGTGATACGCCTGGCCATGCCTCGGCCAGTCCCGGCCCGGTATCCCCGGTGTAGAAAAGGGTCTTCCCGTCGGGGGAAGTGACCTGATAGCCCACGGTGGGCGCCGAATGGTTTACCGGAACAGGCAGGACTTCATAGCCGGCAATCGTGACGACCTTGTTCGGCTCGATAACGGTGAACTCGATTCTCGGGCTTTCCGGCGGCTTTTCCAGGAAATTGGAATAAATGGTGCCGTTTAGCCAGTGTGAGGCCAGAGCATCCTTTACCGCCTGCGTGGAGTAAACCGGGACGCTGGCCTCGTAGAAGAGCGCGTTCATACCCAGCGCCGGGACATCCCGGATATGGTCGTAGTGGTGATGGGTGAGCAGGACCGCCTTGAGTTTGAGTTGGGCTTCAATCGGCAGGCTGGAGGTAAGCCCGCCGGCATCAAGCGCCAGGATATCATCAACCAGTATGCTGACCAGCCTGGTGGTGGCGGTTTCGCAGTTATGCGCGCCGAGAAACTGAACCTTCACTTTTTCTATCTCTCCATTCTATTTGGCAATGAGGAAAGGGTTGAACCTGGTATCGTGGTCGTAGGTATCGATGGACTCCCTCTTCTTCAAAAAGTTGACGATGACATAGGTGAGGGGGGTGGCCAGGGCTTCAATGAGCGTCTTGGCCAGCCAGTGGTAAAGAATCATTACGGGGACGAAGGATGGCGTGCCGATGAAAGCCACGGTGATGAAGATAGAGGTGTCCAATCCCTGCCCAATAATCGTCGAGCCGATGGTGCGGCTCCACAGCCAGCGACCCCGCGTCTTAACCTTCATCCTAGCCAGAATAAAGGAGTTGACGAACTCACCGACCAGATAGCCGAGGAACGATGCCGCCAGCAACCTCGGCGTATAGCCCAGAATGCTCTGGTAGGCTTCCTGCCCTTCCCAGAAGGGCGCGGCGGGAAGCACCTGTCCCACCCAGGCAAAGAAGACGAAGATAAGGTTGCAGATAAAGCCGAGCCAGATAACCCGGCGTGCCAGTCTGTAGCCGTAGACCTCGGTGAGGATATCACCGAAGATGTAGCTCAGAGGGAAAACGAAGATGGCCGCCGGCAGGAAGAACGGGCCAAGGCTGATGACCTTGACGGCGATAACATTGGCGGTAATGAGACAGGTGATAAAGAGCGCAATGAATATCACCAGTCGGTGCGAGACACTCATATCAGATCCAGCGGTGATGACGGAAGAAGTAAAGCATGCCGCCGATGATGCCCAGGCAGATGATAAACACAAAGAGCGCGGAATATGCGGAATTGCCAAAAGGCCCCAGCGGGATGTTCATGCCAAAGATGCTCGCCACCACCGTGATTGGCAGCAGAATGGTGGCGATGACGGTCAGCATGCGCATGACCTCGTTGGTGCGGTTGCTAGCCAGCGAGTCGTGGGTATCATTAAGGCCTTCGATGATTTCCTTGTACTCGTCCAGGCCATCCCATATCCGGTCAACGTGGTCAACCGTGTCCCCGAAGTAAACGGCCAGGTCCATCTTGGTGAACCGCCGTATTTTTGGTTCCAGTGTGGCAATGACCGCTCTCATCGGCCAGATGGTACGGCGGAAAGAGATGACATCGCGTCGCAGAATGGAAATATGCTCAATGGCGCGCGGTATCCGTTTGCTGGCGAAGATGTTGTCCTCGGCTTCTTCAATGTTGGCGCTGATGCGATTCAAAATCGGGATACAGTAATCGATAAGCCGGTCAATGATGCGGTAGAGCAGGTATCCGGAACCCTGACTGAAGTTCTCCTCCCGTGCCTCCTCCTCAAGCTGACATTCCCGGAAAAGTTTGGTCAGAGGCTTGAGGTCGCCTTTATGCAGCGTGATCAGGTAATTTTCGCTAATAAACACGGACACCTGACTGGGTGCGGTTATCCTGGCCTCTTTGTTGAATACCGGAAAGTGCAGGACCAGAAACAGGTAATCCCGGTATTCGTCGATTTTAGGTCGTTGTATCCGGCTGAGACAGTCATCGAGGTCAAGCGGATGGAATGGATAATTGTTGGCCAGATACTCCGTCTCCCGCTCGGTCGGCTTCTCAATGTCTATCCAGGTCAGGCCATTCCATTCGACCGATTCGATATTCAGCGGTTTGCCTTTTTCTTTGACGTCGGCCTCTCGGGTTGCCATGACATCACCTTCTCCTGTGTTCTCAGGAGCACAAATGCGCCCGACCTATTCTACCATAGTTTATCAGAAGGTGAACAGATTGGCGCCGCCGCTTACTTCAATTGTCTCTCCGGTGATGAAACTGGACTCTTCCGAAGCCAGAAAGGCGAGCGCATTGCTGACCTCCTGCGGCTCACCCAT
>CBFDCY010000164.1:0-2503 GCA_965603425.1 uncultured Dehalococcoidia bacterium
GATGACACACTTGGCGATGCCGTGCCCAAGCTGCTGCGGCTGAAGGCGGCCTGGCAGGAGCGAGAGCTGAAGCAGATATGTCGTCGCACCATCATTTTCGTTGATGAGCCGTATATGTCGGCCTTTGGCTCGGTGGGCATGATGCTCTCTAGGGATAAGGTGGTCAGCCTGCTGAACGAGGTATTCGGCGCCATTGAGGGGCTCAAGGGCATCCACTGCTGCGGCAACACCGACTGGTCGGTGATACTGGAAAGCGATGCTGATATCATCAGCTTTGACGCCTACAACTACGCTCAGTCGCTGAGCCTGTATCCCGATGCGGTCAAAAGGTTCCTTGACCGTGGCGGCACTGTCGCCTGGGGTATTGTCCCCAATGAGGAAGAGACGATAGGCAAAGAGTCGGCCGCCAGCCTTAAAGACCGGCTTGAGGAAGCGATGGCACCCTTTACCCGGAAAGGCGTTCCTTTCCGGCAGTTGATAGCGCAGGGACTGACGACGCCAAGCTGCGGGCTGGGCTCTCTGGCCACCGAAGAGGCGGCCGTCCGCGCCCTGGAGCTGCTCGCTGAGCTATCGGCCCTGATAAAAACGCGATACGGATAACCGGAGGAAAAAGCGCCGATGGAATGCAACATTGAAGCCAACAAAGCCGGATGCCCCTGTACCTATGAGCCCTGTCCAAGGAAGGGCAAGTGCTGCGAGTGTATTGCTTATCACCTGAAATATGATGAGCTTCCCGGCTGTGTTTTTCCGCTGGAAGTGGAGAAAACCTTTGACCGCTCCTTCGCCCGGTTTGCCCGGGTGGTTAACGGGGGAAAATGAACCAGACACAGTTGCCGGAGCTGATTCAGGCACTGCTTGACCCGAAATCATATCCACATTCGCCGCCGCGGGTGGAACTGGTGCAGACCCAGATGTCGTTCGTCTTCCTTGCTGGCGACCTTGTCTACAAGGTGAAGAAGCCGGTGAACCTGGGCTATCTCGACTACAGCACACTGGAACAGCGCCATTTTTTCTGCCGGAAAGAAGTCGAGCTTAACCGGCGTCTCTGTCCTGAGGCTTATCTCGGTGTTGTTGCCATTGCCGGGCAGGCAGGCAGGATATCCGTAGATGGCAGTGGCCAACCTCTTGAGTACGCCGTCAAGATGCGCCATCTCCCTCAGGAGACGATGCTGAATACCCTACTCGTTCGGGACAAGGCGACGCCGGAGATGCTGTCTTCAGTGGCGGAAAAGCTGGCCGAATTCCACGGCAGGGCAGAGACTAGCACTGCCATAAGCGGCTTCGGCGACCTGGATATAATCAGGCAGAATGCGGTGGAGAACTTTGAACAGACCGAGAAAAACATTGGCACCACCATTTCTCCTGAAAAATACAAGCACATAAAGGCCTACACAGAAGATTTCCTGGCACGGAACACCTCCCTATTTCGCCGTCGCCTCGAAGAGGGCAAAATCCGGGATTGCCACGGCGACCTCCATGCCGCGCATATCTGCTTCGGCGATGGTATCTGTATCTACGACTGCATTGAGTTCAATGACCGCTTCCGCTACGGCGATGTTGCCTCTGAAGTGGCCTTTCTGGCCATGGACATCGACCACTACGGTCGGGCTGACCTGTCGCGCCGGTTCGTCAGTGCCTACCTGGCGGCCAGCGGAGACACGGAACTAGAGGCGCTGCTTAATTTCTACAAATGTTATCGGGCGTATGTTCGCGGCAAGGTCGAGGGTTTCAAGCTCGCCGACCCCCACATTTCGGAAGCGGAGAAGACCAGGGTTCTGGCCGTCGCCAGGGAGTATTTTGGGCTTGCCGATTCCTATGCCATGTCGGAGGAGGTGGTGAATTGAGAAAACCGTTCCGGCAGTTTATCGAAACCGAGCTGGGCTCAGGTTTTGTGCTTATCGCCTGCGGCCTTCCCGGCACCTGGAAAACCGAGACCACCGAGGAGGTGGCCAAAGTCACCGGCTACCCGTTGCTGCGGACCGACCTTATCCGGCTGGAACTGCTGAAAGATGAGGACGTTTTTGATGAAAAAGTGGCCGGCAATATGGACAAGCGGACCATGGTCTATGATGAGATGTTCCGGCAGGCGGAGGAAATTCTGGCTAACAAAGGTGCGGGGGTGATACTGGACGCGACCTTCGTCACCCAATCTTTAAGGCGGCGCGCCGCGGCCATAGCGGTGGAGCACAACCTCAGGTTTGTTATTCTGCAAACCGACTGTCCGCAGGAGGCGTCCCTCAGGCGAATACTGGCGCGGACTAAAGAGAACTATGAATCAAACGCCCTCACCGAACAGGCTTATCTCAATAATAAGAAGAAGTTCGAAGCCGTGGACCTGAATGACCTGAAGAGCCTGTATCCTGGCCTTGATATCGTTCACCTGATAGTTGATACCAGCCAGGACTCGCCGGAAGGCTGGTACGTTATTGGCGTGGAGCGGAAATAAGGCTGACTAGATATTCTCTCCCTGGTATTTTCCCCGATAGCCTCTGGTCTTCCGGGC
>CBFDCY010000165.1:0-2489 GCA_965603425.1 uncultured Dehalococcoidia bacterium
CGGCTTCTATACGGCTGAAGAGGTGAGGGATATGCTGCTGGAGGCGGGTTTCCGAGAGGTCCGTTACCGGCCGTTTTTGTTCGGCGCCGCCGGCATTCATATCGCCGTCAAATAAATGGTCAAGTCTGCTCTTCGATGTAAAGCTCTCTCAGGGTATTGAGGGAGGTGAAAAACTCCCGCATCATAACGCTCACAGAGTACATGCCTTTTCTGGTTACCCGGATTTTATCCTTGCCCCCTGCCAGGCCAAAGAGCCTTAGAAAGAGTAGCTCGGCGCGCAGCTTTGCTTCAATGCCGGCGCTGAACTTCTGGGCGAACTTCCCGGTATCAAGCTCCATGCCGAACAGTTTGGTGAGCAGATAGTATCTCTGGGTTTCTTTCTCAGTAAGTCTGCGCCAGCCCACGATGGGCAGGGTATCGCGGCTTAATAACTCGCCGTATTTTTCCAGCGAAAACGAGTTCACGTAGAAATTACCCCCCACGATGCTCACCGACCCGGCGCCGATGCCGATATAGTCATCAAAGTCGACGATGTATTCGTCAATCATTCTCTGCCCTCTGGAGAAGCACCAGACGGTGGAGGCTTCATAGCCGACGTCGTATAGCTCTTGCAGGATGACATCGTAAAACCGCTTCTCCCGGGACATGTCCACCCGGTTGAAGCGCCTTTCCAGGGCGCTTTTCTTGTGCGGGGAGGCCATCAGGGGGTAGAAAGTGGCCTGGTCTATATTGAGTTCTTTGAATGCCCGCACATCCGCACGGAACTGGTCAACGGTCTGGCCCGGAAAATTGAAAACGAAGTCGACGTTCACGGTGTCGAATTCTCCCTGCGCCATCAGCACCCGCCGCTTCATATCCTGGCTGGGGCCGAAAGGACGCCCCATCGCCTTGACGATTTCGTCATCAAAGCTCTGCACGCCGATGGATAGTCGGTTGATGCCCGCTGCCTTGAGCCGGACGATGTTTTCCTTGGTCACTTCGCGGGGGGTCGTCTCCAGTGAAATTCGCTTGACGCTGAAACTGGCTTTAAGATAGCCGATAAAGCCTTCGAGTTCGTCCATGAGGATAGTCGGCGTGCCGCCGCCGAAGTAGAAGTCCGAGAAAGTGAAGCCCTTCTCGATGTAGAGGTCAAGCTCCCGTTTCAGTTGTTTAAAATACTGCCTGGCTTTATCTTCCTGGAACAGGTAGCGGTTGAAGCAGCAGAACGGGCACAGGGTTCGGCAGAACGGGATGTGAATGTAGAGCGATATCTCTCCCGTATCCTTCGTGCCCGTAAGTATTGAATTGTCAATGGTTGGGTTCAGCTTCAGGAACTTGCGCCCCTCGCGCCGGGTGACCCAGCCAGACAGATTTGCCAGCATTCAGGCTAACTCCATGTAAAAAATGTTGCGCTACTCAGCAGATGGATTGCTCTTAAAATCCTACTGCACGACCACGCCGGTGCCGTAGGCCAGAATCTCGGCGGCATTCTGCATCACCATCGAGGTGGTAAATCTCATCTCCACAATGGCGTTGGCGCCCTGCTTCTCGGCATCCTCAATCATCCGCTTGATGGATTCCTCCCTCGCCTCACCCATCATCTTGGTATATTCGGTAATCTCGCCGCCAGCCAGGCCGCGAAGGGAGGCCATGATATCCCTGCCCAGATGTCGCGCCCGTATGGTGCTGCCCCGCACCAGGCCGATGGTCCTGGTTATCTTCTTGCCTTCAATCTCTGCCGAGGTGGTGATTATCATCGTTCAACCTCCTTGAAATCATCGGTTTTTGCCTTTTTTATCCGGTCTTTAATCGCCAAGCCGAGCATAATCAGTATGCCGGCGCCTATAGCCCCAACAGCTATCCTGACGACCAGAGGAATATCGCTTTCGGCGAAAAAGGCGCTGGCGGCCCAGCCAATCAAGGCCAGCATCCCCAGTGCCATTAAAACAAGGGCTACATTCTGCCACATAATGTACCTCCAGACAAATATGATGGTTTTTATTTTGCCGCGCTACGGCGCGCCAGTCTTATGACCCCCGTTAAAATATCCATCCTCGGCACCTTTTGTCAGTAGTTAATATAATCATCACCGAACTTTTCAATGAGATGCCTGTCCTCTTGTCTGGCACCCAGATAGACCAGAATTGTTCCCGGAATGCCGAGAACTATAAACAACCAGTGCTGATACAGGAGAGGAGTGGCAAAAAATATTGACAAAATGCCGCCGAGGTATTGAGGGTGTCTGACCGCGGCGTAAATTCCGGTATCAACCAGGCAGGTGGTGTGGACAAATGCTTTTCCTTTGTTAACGCCACCGCGGCGCGGGAAAATGATTATTGGTGCCATCACCAGCACCATGCCAGACGCCCAGATTACCCATCCGAGGTAAAATAGTGCTTTAATGGGGTCAGGATTGGGGTCTATAACATTTAGCAAAACAAGCGGGTTAAGCGGAAAGCAGAGGACCATCAAGAGATAGGCAATCCAATCGAGGTAACTAGATTTGCTTA
>CBFDCY010000166.1:0-2485 GCA_965603425.1 uncultured Dehalococcoidia bacterium
GAGGGTGCCGGTGCCTATATCTGCGGCGAGGAGTCGGCGCTGATGGACTCCATTGAGGGGAAAAGAGGAGAAGCGCGCTATCGGCCTCCCTTCCCCACCACCTCCGGCCTCTGGGGAAAGCCGAGCATCATCAACAATGTGGAAACCCTGATGAATATCCCGCAGATTGTCCTGAATGGTGCCGACTGGTTCAGTCAGATGGGCACGGAGCGGAGCAAGGGTACCAAAGTATTCTCCGTCAGCGGCGACGTTGACAAGCCCGGCGTGTATGAGATGGTGCTGGGCAGCCCGCTGCGTGAGCTGGTAGAGGAGCTGGCGATGGCGAAGGGGGTTAAACTGGTTCAGATTGGCGGTGCCACCGGCAGGATATTGCCCTGCGCACAAATAGATACCCCTCTGGCTTTCGAGGCGGTGCTGGGCGCGGGAGCGGTCACCGTCTACAACGAAAGCCGTGATGTTGTTGATATTGTCCACCGTACCATGGAGTTTCTGGCCGAGGAGTCCTGCGGCAAGTGCACTCCCTGTCGCCAGGGAACCGAGGTGATGGCGGAGGTACTGGGCAAATTTCACAGGGGTGAAGGTTCGTTGAAAGAACTGCAGAACCTGGAAGACCTGTCCAGCGCCATGATGCTCTCTTCCCTGTGTGGTCTCGGGCAGGCGGCGCCCAATCCGGTCATGGACAGCCTGCAGCACTTCCGTGCTGAATACGAGAGTCGGGTGGCCAAGTAAGGAGGGACAAGGATGAAGACGATTACCGGCAGTAAACCAGCCGAAGAGGTGATGGGTTATCTTGAAAAATGCCGGGGGGTTTATATCATCGGCTGCGGCACCTGCGCTACCATGTGCCACACCGGCGGGAAATCCGAAGTTCTGGGGATGAAGGAGAAGCTTGAGGGCAGTGGCAAAAAGGTCACCGGCTGGATGATAATTCCCACCGCCTGCGATGAGCTGACCAAATATGCGCTGGAGGAGGAGGCGGGGCGGATAAAAGAGGCCGATTGCGTGCTGGCGATGACCTGCGCCGTTGGCGTGCAGATGATAGCCTTGCACTTGAAGGATAAAAAGCCGGTATATCCCGCATTGAATACCATGTTTATCGGTATGGAGGACAGCCCGGGGCACTTCACCGAGGTGTGCCTGCAGTGTGGCAGTTGCGTACTAGGGAAGACGGCGGCCATCTGCCCGCTGGTCCGCTGCTCCAAGAGCCTGCTGAACGGGCCCTGTGGCGGTTCTTCGGAGGGCAAGTGCGAGGTATCTGAAGACGTTCCCTGCGCCTGGCAGCTTATCTACGACCGCCTGTCGGAGATGGGGCGGCTGGATGAAATGGAAGAAATCGAGCCCTGCAAAGATTGGAGTGTGAGTGTCACCGGTGGGCCGAGGAAGATAGATGCGGAGGCAGAGTGCACCACTACCTCATAGGAGGTAACGAATGAAAGCCGGAACGAAACTGGAACGGATACTGACGAGTGGCAAGTTTGCCGTGACCGCGGAGGCCGGACCGCCCAAAGGTACCAGCGCCGAGGCGATACGGAAGAAAGGCGAGCTGCTACGCCACTGCTGCGATGCGGTGAACGTCACCGATAACCAGACCGCCATCGTGCGCATGTCCAGCATCGCGGGCTGCCTGCTTTTGAAGCAGCAGGGCATTGAGCCGGTGATGCAGATGGTCGTGCGGGACCGGAACCGGCTGGCGCTGCAGGGCGATGTGCTCGGTGCGGTTGCTCTGGGTATCGGTAATATTCTCTGCCTTTCCGGCGACCACCAGAAGTTCGGCAACCACCCTGGGGCCAAGGGCGTTTTCGATATCGACTCGATTCAGCTGCTTCAGGCGCTGAAAATGATGCGTGATGAGAAGAAATTCATTTCCGGCGAGGATGTTTCCGGGGAGGTGCCTTTGTTCATCGGGGCTGCCGCTAATCCCTTTGCCGACCCATTTGAGTACCGGGTGAACCGGCTGGCCAAGAAAATAAAAGCCGGCGCCGATTTTATTCAGACGCAGGCCGTCTATGACGTCTCCAGGTTCGCTCAGTGGATGGCAATGCTGACGGAGCAGGGACTGGACAAAAAGGTGCATATCATGGCCGGTGTCATTCCCATCCGGTCCGCCGGTATGGCCCGCTACATGCGGGACTACGTTCCGGGCGTGGCTGTGCCTGATGAAATCGTGACCAGAATGGAAAATTCGGAAGCTCCCAAAGAAGAGGGAGTGAAAATCATTTTGGAAATCATCGAGCAGCTGAAGGATATGCCGGGGATACATGGCATCCACATCATGGCGGTGGGCTGGGAGGATATCGTTCCGGAGGTCGTGGAGAAGTCGGGCCTGATGCCGAGGCCGGTGGTTTAGAACATTAAAACCTGCCCGCATTCCGCTCCTTCCTTAAAACATATCTGTATTGTCGCCTTTTGCCCACAATTACGGTAGGATGTAGTTGACTGTCTTTTGTCCTGGTTCTGTTGGTATGAAAACGAGCGATTTCGACTA
>CBFDCY010000167.1:0-2472 GCA_965603425.1 uncultured Dehalococcoidia bacterium
CGAAGAATGCCAGCGAAATCTTTTCGTTGGTATATCCGAGCACTTCAGGGAGCTTTTCTTCACCGCAGTTATCACTTATCCAGGTCAGAAAGGCATAAGACCAGTCGCAGTAGACATCGTGGATTCCCTTCACTTCATTTTGAACATAATCAATCAGCTTCAATGCCGTTTCTTTATCCCCGGCTTTAACGGCGTCCCGTAACCGGTCATAGGTGCTGATACCCAGCTCTTCCACCGGCTCATCTACACGCATCAGTCTTCCCAGCGGCTCAGTGGTCAGTTTTAACATGGTCTGCCTCCTTTGTCCCAAGAATACCCTGCTTCGCTAAATATTTTATTGTAGCACGATATTAATGTTCCGAGGCAACAATTGCTTCTCTGGCACAGCAGTGATAAAATCTCCCTGTCCTCGGAAAATAATTCACGCCTTAAGGAGCAACCGGAATGAAACTGGAAGGGAAAAAAGCCGTTGTTACCGGTGGCGGTACCGGCATCGGGAAAACCATCGCTCTGGAATTTGCCAGCGCCGGAGCTGACATCGCCGTCTGCAGTCGCAACGTCGAAACCATCGAGCAGGTGCGCAACGAGATAATAGCTATGGGAAGAGATTCCCTGGCGATATCAATGGACGTGCGCGTCAAGGAACAAGTGGATAAGATGGTACAGAAAGTAATTGACGAATTTGGACGTATTGATATCCTGGTGAACAATGCGGGCATTAACCGCCCCACCCCGATACTTGATTTAACCGAAGATACCTGGAACCTCATACATGATACCAACCTCAAAGGCCTCTTCTTCTGTACCCAGGCTGTAGCCAGACATATGGTAAAACAAAAGTCGGGGAAAATTATAAATATATCTTCGACGGCCTCATTAGGGGGCAATGACCCGGGGCAGGCAGCCTATGCAGCTTCAAAAACCGGCGTGAATGCATTTACCAAGGCGTGCGCCCGCGAGTTCGGTCCCTACGGAATAAATGTCAATGCCATAGCTCCCGGGCGAATTCTAACCCCTCTGATTTACGCCAGCCGGACACCGGAACAGGTGAAAATATTAATCGAAGTAGGTATAAGCGCTTCCGTCCTGGGCCGGCTGGGCACTACGGAAGAGATAGCTCATCTGGCGCTGTTCCTGGCTTCAGCCGATTCCGACTTCATAACGGCGGAAATCATTGCCTGTAACGGCGGCAGAACCAATCTGATGGCTTAAGGTTGAAAAAGCAAAGTCAACCAGTTAATGGGTCACTGTGGACAGGGTTCAAAACTTTCCTGCTTTTACGGCTTCAGCAGAACCGCGATATTCTGCCCGCTCCGTATTGAATCAAACCCTCTCTGGGCATCTTCTAAAGGCATAATCTCGGAGATTAGCGGCCTGACATCTACTGACTTGTTTTCCATCAGGTTCAGCGCCGTTTTCACCGGGCCACTGATGTGCCCCCTCAGGGTTAATTGTTTTTCCGTCCAGAGCCTGGGGTCGGCCTGCATTGGGTTTATGAACCCCGTCAGCGCTATCGTGCCACCCAGCCTGACCATTTGGGCCGCCTGATTCAGGACTTTTCCTTCGCGTACACAGATAAGCACCGCATCCGGGCCGGCGTCGGTAAGCTTAATGACTTCAGGAATAATATCAACTTCGGCGGCGTTGAGCGCGACATCGGCGCCCATTTCCAGCGCCTTGTCCAGTCGCGATTTAACCATATCAACAATAATAATCGGAGCTACTCCGCTGGCTCTGGCACACAGCATGGCTCCCAGGCCAATTTTACCGGCCCCGATGATAACCGCTGATTTCCCCAACCCCAGGTCAGCAGCCATGACCGAGCCTATGCCTGTCGCCAGCGGTTCCGCCAGGCATGCCTCCTCTGAAGATATATTTTCCGGAACCGGTTCAGCCATGCTGGCATTTTTAACAAAATATTCGGCCATGGCGCCACCCCTCAGCCCGTAGCTCTGTCCGCCGAAGACAGAACCTCTAGAGGCGCCGCCAATGCAGAGATGGTACATAAAGCGACGACAAAAATAGCATACACCACACGGCTGTTTTGTGGGACAATATGCCGCTCTATCCCCAACTGACCACCCACTGACCCCTTCTCCTACAGCGGCAACCTCTGCCGTCCATTCGTGTCCCAGTATCACCCCGGTATGCGCTCCAAAACTGGCAAGGTCATCAAGAGCTCCATCCAGATACTCTATGTCCGACCCGCAGATAGAGCAGTATATGGTCTTGAGCAGGAGAGTGCCCGGCTGCACGTTTGGCTCTGGCACTTCCTGGATTTCAATTCTTTTTGTATCTTTGCGGATAACAACTGCTTTCATGATACTTTAAGGTATAACTGCACTAATCAACTTTACGCGGTCGTCCCCGCTTCTTCCAGCCAATTGCTGCCAATAGATAGCCGGCGGCCGTATCTTCCCAGCCGGCAGGGCTGATGGGGTGGTCTGGATTGAACAGATAACGGCTCCGTCT
>CBFDCY010000168.1:0-2455 GCA_965603425.1 uncultured Dehalococcoidia bacterium
CCCTCTTTCTGCTTCTCCAGCAGCTTGCGCTTGCGGGTGATGTCACCTCCGTAGCACTTGGCGAGAACGTCCTTGCGCTTGGCGGATATGTCCTCTCTGGCCACAATGCGGCTGCCGACAGCTGCTTGAATCGGCACTTTGAATAGCTGGCGCGGAATAACCTCCTTGAGCTTGGCCACCATCGCCTTACCAACCTCATGGGCTTTCTCCGGCGTGATGATACGGCTGAAGGCATCCACCGGCACATCGTTCACCAGGACATCGAGCTTGACCAGTTCGGCTTCACGGAAACCGATAAACTCATAGTCCAGCGAAGCGTAACCACGGCTGCGGCTTTTCATCTGGTCGTAGAAAGTGGTCAGCATGCAGCGCAGGGGCATTTCGTACTCAAGACGGACACGCTGCCCGAGCTTTCCGCCGGACTGGTATTGCCCCAGGTACTCCGTGTGTTTGTAGATTCCCTCGGATTGCATGAGAAGCTCCATCAGAGCACCGATGAAGCTTGATGGTGTAATAACCGATATTTTCACCCAGGGTTCTTCTATTTTCTCGATTTCTGTGGGTTCCGGGAACTCATCCGGATTGGTGACGGTGAGTCGCTGCCCGCTGGTTTTTGTGATAATAAAACTGACTCCGGGTACCGTAACTACCAGCGACAGGGAGAACTCCCTCTCCAGGCGTTCGCGCACGATATCAAGGTGCAGCAAACCAAGAAAGCCGCAGCGGAAGCCGTGACCCAGAATCGGGCTGGACTCCGGTTCGTAAGAGAGCGAGGCGTCGTTAAGGTTTAATTTTTCAATAGCCTCCCGCAGGTCCTTATAATCCTCTGCCTGGGTGGGGTAGATACCGGCAAACACCATCGGCTTGGGGGGGTGATATCCGATAAGTGGTTCCGTGGCACCGCCATATATCGAGGTCACTGTATCACCGACATGGCACTCCTCCACGCTTTTAAGCCCCGTGGCGATATAACCAACATCCCCGGCTGTCAGCTCCGGTGCCGGGCATGGTTCGGGAGCAAAATACCCGACCTCAAGTACCTCTATCTCGGTGTCCTGCCCCATCAGGCGCAGTCTGTCTTCTTTAGAGATACGACCGTCCACGATACGCAGATAAGCGATGACACCCTTATAGGCATCGTAGCGCGAGTCAAAGATAAGCGCCCGGAGCGGCCGCCGGGCATCGCCTCCGGGTGGGGGAATGCGCCGGACGATTTCTTCAAGCAACGGCGGTACACCCTGTCCGGTCTTGGCGCTCAAGAGAAGTATATCCTGCGCTTTATACCCGAGTACGCTCTCAATCTCTGCCAGGACACGCTCGGGTTCACTCCCCGGCAGGTCAATCTTGTTGATGACGGGAATTATCTCCAGGTTATGTTCCACGGCGAGATAGGTATTGGCCAGTGTTTGTGCCTGGATACCCTGCGTAGCATCGATAACCAGCACAGCTCCTTCGCAGGCCACCAGGGTACGCGAGACCTCATAAGAGAAGTCAACATGCCCCGGCGTATCGACAAGATTAAGGCGATAGGTTTGACCATTATTGGCTTTATAATGCAGGCGGACAGCCTTGGCCTTGATAGTAATACCGCGTTCACGTTCCAGGTCCATGCTGTCCATCACCTGTTCGCCTATCTCCTCACGCCTCATGGTCCCGGTTAGTTCAATCAGCCGGTCGGCCAGTGTCGACTTACCGTGGTCTATATGAGCAATAATACAAAAATTCCGGGTAAGCGCCTGTTCCATATAACTTCAGCTACCTCTTACGGCTAAATTTGCCACTGTTTTACTCGCCGGAGTCACCCCGGCAGGAAACGCCAGAATACTTCGTTACTCAGCAGCCGGCCACGGCGCGTGAGTTTTATATGCCCGTCGGCCTGCTCCAGAAGGCCTGCGTCAACCATTTCTTCGACCTGTTGGCGATAATGTACCAGTATATCTATGCCAAAGCGGCGATGAATATCATCCAAGTCGATTCCTTCACACAACCGCAAGCCGAGTATGGCCGTTTCAGCAAGTTCCAGCTCAGGGTTAATCTCTTCATCCAGTTCCGGCACCGGTGATGATTTCCCCGAAAAGTCGGCCAGATATTTATCCAGACTCTTTGTATTGGCGAGGCGGTGACCATCTAAACAGGAATGAGCGGCAACACCCACGCCAAGGTAGGGCAGGTTTCGCCAGTAAGTCAGATTATGACGACACTCCCGGCCGGCTATTGCCCAGTTTGATATCTCGTAGTGGCTGTAGCTCTGTGCGGCCAGCAAATCCTCGGCCAGTTCATAGTGGTCAGCGCTGACATCCGGGTCAAGCTCGGGCAAAGAGCCTTCTTTAATAGCTCTCCACATTGGTGTCTCCGCCTCCAGAGTGAGAGAATAGAGCGAAAGATGCTCCGGCCTCATCGTTATGGCTTCGTCCAGTGTATGCTGCCAGTCGGATAGGGTCTGACCCGGTAACCC
>CBFDCY010000169.1:0-2443 GCA_965603425.1 uncultured Dehalococcoidia bacterium
ACCCACGACCCGCTGCTTAGAAGGCAGCCGCTCTGTCCAGCTGAGCTACAGGGACGCTCTATTCCTATCCAAATGTAGCACGAAAAGGAAAAAAGGGTCAAGGTTCGCATATTGGCTTATCGTTCTTGACAATAGCTTCCAGGCATTGTTAGTATGAGGTAACTGAAGCTATTGTGACGAACGGCGAAAGATGACTCGATTGCTTGACCAGGTTGACGGTCCTGCCGACTTAAAGAAACTGAGCGAGGGTGAACTAAAGCAGCTTGCCAACGAACTCAGGGAGCGGCTGGTCGACACCATTAGCATTACTGGTGGTCACCTTGCTTCCAATCTGGGTGTAGTTGAGCTCACCATAGCTTTGCATCGCGTCTTTGATAGCCCGAAGGATAAGATTATCTGGGATGTCGGCCATCAGAGCTACGTTCATAAGCTGCTAACGGGAAGAAAAGAACGTTTTGACTCGCTACGCCAGTATGGTGGCCTTTCCGGTTTTGCCAGTCCTGAGGAGAGCCCGCATGACCCGTTTGGCACCGGTCATGCCAGCACGTCGATTTCGGCGGCGCTGGGGATGGCTATCGCCCGCGACCTTCGAGGTGATGATTACGATGTAGTGGCGGTCATTGGCGACGGAGCCATAACCGGCGGTATGGCCCTTGAAGCGCTCAATCATGCCGGGCATCTGGGCTCAAATCTGGTCGTGATTCTCAATGATAACGGCATGTCGATTTCCCCTACGGTAGGCAGTCTGGCAAGGCTACTTGGCAGAGTACGTTTTGACCCGCGCTACCGTTGGGCCAAGGAGGAGGGGGAAAAGATACTTAAGACCCTGCCTCTCGGGGACATGGTATGGGAGGTGGGCCGGCAGGCTAGGGGCAGGGTCAAAGGGCTGCTGCTGCCGACCATGGTCTGGGAAGAACTGGGCTTTACCTATATAGGGCCTATAGATGGACATGATACGGAAGAACTTGAGCGCGCGCTGCTCCAAGCCAAGGAGCTCCGTACGAAACCGACGTTTCTTCACGTTCTAACCACCAAGGGTAAGGGCTACCGTCCCGCCGAAGATAACGCGGTTTACTTTCATGGTGTGCCTGCCCAGCGCGTCAGTAATCAGAATATACCCACGTACAGCGAGGTATTTGCACAGACGGTACTTAGACTGACCCGCGATGACCCCAGAATAGTGACCATAACACCGGCCATGCCGGAAGGTAACTGCCTGAGCATTGTCGCGGCCGAATTCCCGCAGCGTGTTTATGATGTTGGTATCTGCGAACAGCACGCCGTCACCTTTGCCGCCGGACTGGCCGCTCAGGGCTTTGTTCCGATTGTGGCTATTTATTCCACCTTCCTGCAGCGCGCCTTTGACCAGATAATACATGATGTTTGCCTTCAGGAATTGCCTGTCGTTTTCGCGATAGACCGCGGTGGTATCGTTGGGGACGATGGCAAAACGCACCAGGGAACATTTGACCTCTCTTACCTGACGCTTATTCCCAATTTGAATGTCGCTGCCCCGAGAGATGAAAATGAGTTGCAGCACCTGCTTTATACGGCGGTGAACTCAGGCCGCGCTATGGCAATACGCTATCCTCGCGGCTCCGGGTTGGGGGTTCCGCTGGACAGCATTTTACATAATATACAAATCGGCAAATGGGAAGTTATGCGTGAGGGAAGTGATGTCGCCATCCTTGCCGTAGGTGTTACCGTGGCACCGGCTCTTGAGGCAGCGCATGAACTGGCGGCAAACGGGATAAAAGCAGCGGTGGTCAACGCGCGCTACGTCAAGCCGCTCGACGTTGAATTGATTACCAGTCTGGTGCGTCATACCCCGCGTCTGGTTACCGTTGAGGAAAATACACTGGGCGGTGGCTTCGGCAGCAGTGTGGCCAGATTATTGCAGGATTTGGGCATTGATGAAATACCGATAAAAATCATTGGCATTCCGGATGAGTATGTCGAGCAGGGGACTCAGGCTGTCATTCGCGCCAGGTACGGCCTGGATGCCAATGGAATAACCCGGCAAGTTTTATCTATGTTTCCCGGCTATCAAGCGGGCAAGCGCTCCGCCAGGGCAAGCAAAATAAAGCCCGCAAGCTAATCAGGTCTGATGTGAAGACGTGGTGGCGGAAGCATAATGGTATGATTCCTGAACAAACATCGATACTTTTCTCCCAGGTATAACTGATGAATAAAATTACGGTGAAGGATATAGAGGTAAAGGGCAAGCGCGTGCTGGTCCGCGTTGACTTTAACGTGCCCCTGGATGAAAAAACGGGGAATATAGCGGACGATAATCGTATTCGTGCCGCCATGCCGACGATTAATTATCTTAAAGACCGTGGTGCAAAGGTGATATTGATGTCCCATCTGGGTCGCCCCAGGGGAAAAGTGGTTGAAAGCCTGAGATTGAATACGGTTGCCGAGCGCCTCTCTCAAATCCTCA
>CBFDCY010000170.1:0-2401 GCA_965603425.1 uncultured Dehalococcoidia bacterium
AGCGGAACTGGTCCGGCGTCACCAGCGAGCCCCTCTGCTGCACATGCTCGCCCAGAACATTGCGCAACGCGTGCTGGAGCAAATGGGTGGCGGTATGGTTGCGGGCGATGTCCAGACGCCTGGCTTCATCTACCTCGGCCTCTACCTCATCACCCACTGCCAAGCTGCCATCGCTGACCTGCCCTTGGTGGACGATGATATCGGGCGGGATTCTGATGGTATCAGTAACAGTGAACTGCCCGGAGGCACCGTGAATCTGGCCGGCATCGCCCAACTGACCACCCATTTCACCATAAAACGGCGTCGTTTCAAGAACCAAGCAGACAGTCTGCCCTTTTTTCACGGTGTCCACGGTACCGCCGTCAACCAGTAAATCTATAATTACCGACCGGTGCTTTAAATCATGGTAGCCGACAAACGGCGTGGCCTCGTAGGAACGCGACAGAGACGCCAGTTCAGACGCCGCTCCCTTGCCAGAAGCAATCAGTTCTGCCTTTCGCGCCCTCTCTCTTTGCTTTTCCATCTCCTGTTCAAAACCCGCTTCATCCACGGTAAAACCGCGCTCACGGGCAAACTCAGTAGTCGACGCAGCGGGGAATCCATAGGTATCGTAAAGTTCGAACGCCTGTTTCCCCGAGATTTCATCTTTCCCCTTTTTCGCCAGGTCGGCGGTCATGCCTTCAAGCAGCTCCAGACCGGTGCTCAGGGTCTCTTCAAACAAGGCCTCCTCAAGCTCGATTACCTTGAGAATAAA
Source organism: uncultured Dehalococcoidia bacterium (assembly GCA_965603425.1). GTDB lineage: Bacteria > Chloroflexota > Dehalococcoidia > Dehalococcoidales > RBG-16-60-22 > E44-bin89. The sequence goes on from CBFDCY010000170.1 coordinate 755, forward strand.
GCCCTGTCGCTCTTTTATCTCCGGATAGACATGCGCCATAAGGCCAACGGTCTCCCTGGCGATATCAGCCAGGAACGGTTTGTCCAATCCCAGTCTGCGGCCGAAGAGGGCCGCCCGGCGCAGCAGGCGCCGCAATACATAGCCCCGCCCTTCAGGGGCGGTGAGAACACCATCGGCAATGAGGAAGGTGATGCCACGGCCATGCTCGGCGACCACCCGCATGGCAACATCGGTCTCTTTATCAACCCCGTACTTCTTCCCGCACAATGCCGAAACACATTCCAGCAGGGGGGTAAACAGCTCGGTCTGGTAGACCGACGTCTGGCCGGTTACCACCGCCACCGTTCTTTCCAGCCCCATGCCGGTGTCAATATTGGGCTTGGGCAGCGGCGTTCGGTTTCCGTTCTCGTCCTGGTTGTACTGGGTAAAGACCAGGTTCCATATCTCGGAAAATCGACCGCACTCGCAGTTCGGCTTGCAGTCAGGCTTACCGCAGCCAACATCCTCGCCGAAGTCGTAGTGCAGTTCGCTGCAGGGCCCACACGGCCCCGTATCGCCCGCCGGGCCCCAGAAGTTGTCTTTTTCACCGAATCTCAGGATTCTATCTTCAGGTACGCCGATGTCCTTCCAGTATTGGAAAGATTCGTCGTCATCAAGATATATCGTGGCCCAGAGCCGTTCCGGGGGCAGTTTCAATCGCTCGGTGACGAACTCCCAGGCCCAGGCAATAGACTCTTTCTTGAAGTAATCGCCGATGCTGAAGTTGCCCAGCATCTCGAAAAAGGTGAGGTGGCTGGCATCACCGACCGATTCTATGTCGGTCATGCGGAAACACTTCTGGCACGAAGCAAGGCGGGGGTTGGACGGGACGGCTTTGCCCAGATAGTAGTCTTTGAACTGCACCATGCCGGCACTGGTGAAGAGAAGGGTGGGATCGCCATGCGGAATGAGAGAGGCGCTGGGGACAATATCATGCCCTTTCTCAGCGAAAAAATCCAAATACGCATCTCTTAATTCATCGCTGGTCATCGATTACTCCTGACGCAAAAACCGAACGAACGGTTGATTACTTGATTTTAGGCGTAAGACGCCGTAGCTGTCAAACGAAGGCTACGCTACTTGAGCCTTTGCTCCCTGACACAGTTCAGCGATTAGTATATTCATGGCAAGCCCGGCGTTATATTTGCCTGTCTTTATGGCCAGGTCAGTCTCCAGAAGCCGGTGATATACCTCTTTCAGCCGTGCCAGCGAATACCGGCTGGCCTGCTCCAGTGTCCGCCGCAGTATGAACGGTGAAGTCATCTCAAGCCGACCCATTATTTCTGACTCAGGCCGGCGCTGGTTTTTTAGCTCCTTTACGCGGACAACGAGTCGTAACTGCCTGGTCAGCATGACCAGCAGATAGGCCGGCGAGGCTCCTTTTTGCAGCTGCTGCTCGGCCAGCTTTTCGGCCATACCCCCCCTGAACTCAAGAATGGCATCAACCAGGTTAAAGACGCTGCCTTCCTGAACGTAGCTTACCACCTGTCTGACATCATCGGCCTCAATCTGCCTGCCGCCGGTAAATAGGACCAGCTTGTCAATCTCACTGGCCATTACCCAGAGATTGCTGCCGACGTAACTGGTCAACAGGCCAATTGCCGACTG
>CBFDCY010000171.1:0-2395 GCA_965603425.1 uncultured Dehalococcoidia bacterium
ACCGACGACCACCTGAACCCCATTCAGGTGCGCTACCAGGCTGCGCTACACCCCGTTATAGACCAAACTTCCCCAGTATAGTAGCATAATCTTGCCTGGCGGGCAATGAAAAGCAAGCAAATCACATACTCTCAGACTATCGCCTTGAATTTCAGGGCCAGATTTCTTATTATGGCATTATTCCATACTTTACTGTAATATTACCTCGGTTGAATTGCGATGTACGATGTAATTGTTATCGGTGGTGGTCCGGTGGGAAGTCGCGCCGCATACATGCTGGCGCGGCAGGGGTGGAAGGCTGCTGTCCTGGAGAAGGGGAGTGGGGTGGGGGAAAAGTTAAGCTGCACCGGAATCATCGGGCAGGAATGTGTCCGCATCTTTGATATCGATGAAAGTGTTATCCTGCGCAAGGTGAAAAGCGCCCGTTTGTTCTCGCCGTCGGGTAAAATGCTTTACATAAAACGAGAAGAGTATCAGGCCAGCATATTGGACCGGGCAGCATTTGACATTGCCATGGCGCGGAGGGCACAGAACGCAGGGGCGCAGTACCTGTTTGACAGTGCTGTCCATGATATGCGAATGACCAGAGAAGGTGTGGAAGTCTACTGCCGGAAGCGAGGCGACAGTCTGATGGCCAGGGCAGTGGTTATCGCCAGTGGCTATGTCACCCGGCTTACCGAAGTGATGAGGCTGGGGAAAACGGACGACTTCGTCGCTGGTGCGCAGATAGAGGTGCCCGCGAAAGAGGCAGACGAGGTTGAGGTGTACTTTGGAAGGGAAACGGCGCCGGGGTTCTTCGGCTGGCTCGTGCCGACGGCTGATGGAAAGGCCCGCGTTGGCCTGCTGGCGCGTAAGGATCCCGACGAGTATTTGAAAAAGCTGCTGGATTTGCTGGCGTCCCAGGGCAGGATAGTGCCCGGCGAGGGTACACCCAGCTATGATGCCATACCGCTCAAGCCACTGCGCAGGACGTATGGCGACAGAGTTCTGGCGGTGGGCGATGCCGCCGGTCAGGTCAAGCCGACCACTGGTGGTGGCATCTACTACGGCATGCTCTGTGCCGATATCGCCGCCGATACGTTGAACAAAGCCCTGCATCGTGATGATTTATCGGCGAAGAATCTGTCCCATTACGACCGGGAATGGAGGCACAAGCTTGGCCATGAGCTTATGATTGGCTACAGGGCGAGAAAGCTATTCGAGCGTTTGAGCGACCAGCAGATAGACCATTTATTCGATGTGATCGAGAATAATCACATCGATACGGCGCTGCTTGAAGCCACGGACGTGTCCTTTGATTGGCACAGCCGGGCAATTATGAAACTGCTCAGACGCGCCGTGGTCGCCAGAGTGCTCGGGAGCATCAGGCTTCCATTCAGAAACAGCAAGGATAATATATAATAATTTGCATGGGTAGTTTTATGGATGATAAAAGCGCATCGAACATTAGTCTGGAAGAAGCGGCGGGTCAGTTTCTGGCCCGATTGACTTCCGGGGAAAGGGAAGTCAGCCAGCCGGAAATATACAAGTTTGTCCGCTGGTTTGGACGTGAGCGGGCGTTGGCCGGTATCAACGCGCGGGAAGTGGCCAACTATGCAGAGCGATTGTCACTGTCTGATACCGATTATGGAAGGAAGCTTGACCATCTGCGCGCCTTTTTAGCACACGCCAAAAAAACAGGGTGGAACAAAATAAACCTGGCTGTCCATCTCAAGGCGAAGAAGGCAAAGGCCAGCTCATCATCAGCGAACAGGCAGGGACTGCCCGAAGTGATTGAGCTGACATGCCAGGGATATGCCGGGCTTGAAAACGAACTGAATTCGCTGAAGGACAGGCGACCGGAGCTCATAGAGCAAATACGTCGGGCAGCCGCCGACAAGGATTTTAAGGAAAACGCACCTCTGGCGGCGGCAAGGGAGCAGCGAGGGCATCTGGAAGGGCGGATCAGGGAGCTGGAAGAGACACTCAAAGCGGCCAGGGTCATAGATGATACACTAAAGTCAGGTCTCAAGATTATTGTTGGTGACCGCCTCGTACTGTGTGACCTCGCTTCTGGAGAAGAGCTGCACTATATAATAGTCGACCCCAAGGAGGTAGACCCGACTCAGGGTAAAATTTCCAGCGCTTCACCTCTGGGCAAGACACTTATTGGTCGGAGCGAGGGGGATACAGTCGAGGTAACCGTGCCAGCCGGTAAATTGCGATATCGGGTGGAACGGGTCGGGCATTAACCACGAGGTCAACAGGCGTGGTATAATTCTGGTGTGCGTGGGGATATAGCTCAATTGGGAGAGCGCTGCGTTCGCATCGCAGAGGTCGGGGGTTCGAATCCCCCTATCTCCACCATGGTGGACGGAAGAAAGAACTCTCCGCCAGCTTCGACGAGATTCGAGTT
>CBFDCY010000172.1:0-2387 GCA_965603425.1 uncultured Dehalococcoidia bacterium
AGAGATTTAACGAGAAAGGTTTTGCCGCCGGGGCAAGCCGGGAGCAGATGGCGCGGTGCGCTGATATCGGGCTGGAACTCGATGAGTTTATCGGCCTGGGGCTGGAGGCGATGAAGAAGGTTGCGGCGAAGCTGGGCCTGTGATGGCTAGTTTATCGATAGTGTTGAGCCTCCGCCAGTTTTGACCACGTCAATGCGGGTGGGGAAGGCGTCCCTCAGATCCTCAATGTGGGTAATTACCAGTATCCTCTCGAAATCATCCTGGATGGAATTAATCGCTTCTTTCAATTTCTCGATGCCGGTGCTGTCCTGTGTGCCGAAACCCTCATCGATAATCAGTGTGGGCAGCGGTGCCCCGGCCCGTCTGGCAAGTAGTCTGGACAGCGCAATCCTGATGGCGAAATCAATGCGAAACGACTCGCCGCCGCTGAACATTTCGTAGTTCCTGGTGCCGAGTTCATCGGATATGGTGATGTCAAGAGTTTCTACCACATCACCCTTCTTGGTCTCCCGCTGCGTCTCAAATTTGGCGTGCATGCGGTTATCTGTCATTCGGCCGAGGAGGCGGTTGGCCTCAATTTCAATCTCCGGGAGAGCCATTTCAATGAGCAAGGCCTGTATGCCGCCCTTGCCGAAGGCTCTGACCAGTTCCCGGTAAATGCTCTCCTCTTTCCCTGATTGAGCCAGCGCTTTCTCCTTCTCCTTCTGCCGCTTCTCCAGTTCAACGCAGTGCTGCAGTCTGGCTTTGACGTTCCACAATGCTTCCTGCGCCTGTTTTTGCTGCTGCTCCATCTTCCGGTATTCGTTTTCGGCGTCGGTTATCTCGGCGGTGAGTCTGGGTAGGACTTCAAGCTCTCTGGCCAGCTCTTCTCTTTTCAGGCTATCCGCCTCAGCGTTCTTCCGCAGCTCTCCGGCATGCGTTTCCGCCTGTGACATCGCCTCTTTCTCCTGGTCGATAAGCCGGTCGGCTTCTTCTAGCTTGCGCATCGGAGCTTCATACTGTTCCAGTTCGGTTAGTTGTTGTCTCAGTTGTTCATGCTGCGCGGCGTCGTAACCGAGCGTGGCCAGTTGCTGTTCAACCTCTTCCAGCGCCATCTGTTCCTGGCGGGCGAATTCCTTTTTCGCCAGCTGTTGCTCAACTTCGGATAATGTAGCTCTTTCCGCAGCCAGCCGGTTTTTAGCGTCGGCAGCTTCATTTGCCTCTTTGTTGAGAACACTGGCCTGGGTCTGCAGTGCGATTTTCTCCTGGCTTAGTTGTGTCTCCAGGCTGGCGACTTCCCCGTTCAGTGACACAAGTTCATTTCTTTTCCGGTCAAGCTCGGCCCGGTTCGACGTCAGCGCACTGGTTTTATTCTGTTTCTCGGTGACATATTTCGATGCAATGAGTTTCAGGCCTTCAATGCCAAGCTCCGTCTCGCAAAGGGGGCATTTAGCTTCCGTCTGCGTGGCCAGAAGGTCGGTTTTCTCCGCGAGCTCTTTCAGTTCCCGTTCCAGCTGGCTTATATTTGATTCAAGATAGTTGACCGTCGTCTGCAGTTCCTGGACGGTTTGTTTTTTCTGGCGCAATGCTTCTTCATTCTCGGTCAGCCGGCCCAGCTTTGCCTGTAGCTGCTGCATGTGCCCCTGTTTCCGGGTGAATTCAGCTATCCTGTTTTCCAGGTCCCTGACCCGCTCCTGCACCAGGGCGTGTTCCGTGAGCAGGTTCTGGCTGGATTCCTTGATTCTGCTTTCGAGTTGAGCTTTCTGCTTTTCCAGGTTCACCGACTGGCGGAACTTCTGGTCGAGCCCGTCAAAGCGTTTTTTGGCCTCGCTGTACTGTGTGTAACCCGATTCTATAACGTCGCGCCGGGCAATGAGCGCTTCATACTCATTGATGCGAGCCTGGAGCTGGCTGACCTGCGCCTCCAGCAGTTCCAGGCTTCTTTTACGGTCGCCAATAGCCGCTTCCAACTGGTCGAGCTGGGCTTTCTTTTTCTCAAGCGTGCCCTTCTGCTGGCGCAGCTCATCGAGTTTCGCCCCTTTTTCTCTGGCGATTTCTTCGACACTGGAGAGGGCATGCTGCGCTTCCTCCAACTCTGCTTCGTAGGCTGGCTTCAGAGCCAACTCGTCACTGATGTCCCGCAGTGTGCTTTCCAGCTGTGCTTTCTCAAGTTCCTGCTGTCGGGCAAGCTCTCTGGCTTTATCCTCAAGCTGGTCGTAATAGTCAAGCCCCAGTATACTGGCCAGCACCTCTTTGCGTTCGGCGGGGCGCTTGGTGGTGAACTCATCGGCATGACCCTGGCGCAGGAACACGCTGTTGACGAAGGTATCATAGTCCATGTGCAAGGTGCCGATGATTTTCTGCTGCGTCTGGGCGATGCTGTTGCCGGAAATCGACTTGAAGCCGCC
>CBFDCY010000173.1:0-2380 GCA_965603425.1 uncultured Dehalococcoidia bacterium
ATAGCATCAGCCTCAATACCGGCAATATCACCGGCAATGACTTTAATCTCCATACTTTATATCTCCTTTCATCGGTTTATCTCTCTAACAACCTTGTCCAGGACCGGCGCTATGTCCCGGGAAGTATCAACGGCAAAGTGGTGGCGGCGGATTTGCTGTACCGAGGTTTTCATCCTCTGGAACACCGCCCAGTCAGCTTCAGATTGGTCTTCCTCCGAGCCTGTGCCATTCGCGCGGTTCCTGAGTCGTTCCTGCACCACCTCGAATGGCGCTTCCACGCGCACCATGACCAGTCTGGCATCGAGCTGGTAAGCGATATGGTAAAGGCGCTCGCGATTTCGTTCCGAGAGATTGGTGGCATCAAGGACAACGGGTATGCCTTTTTTCAACAGATGCTCGATAAGATGATGAATGGCCTGGAACAGACGGGCGCTTTCCGTCATGCTGTAGGTAGGCGATGGGAACAGCGTCTTACGCATCACGTCACTTTCCAGGATGATAATGGGGGTTCTCTCCGCCAGTCGGCGGCAAAAATATGATTTGCCGGTTCCGGGCAGGCCGCTGACAACAACGAAAGCTGGCTTGACCACCGGCTCGGGTAGTTGCTCCAGGCTTTCCAGAAGCTGTTCTGTGTCGCTAACAACCTGTGTCTCGGTCACATCCTGATTATAGAATGTTTTTCACGATTGCGCCAGATGGTCGGTGGGGTTCAGCGGCTATTTTTAGCGGTCTCTGGCAGTTATCAGGCGCTTTCATTGTAGAAGGCAACGCCGAGGAGTCCGGGCCCGGTGTGGACACCCATTACCGGTGTGAATTCGGTGATAAAGAGTTCGGAGCAGTTGAATTGCGAGGCAATGCGATTTCTTAAAACGATGGCGTTATCAATAGCATCGGCGTGCATCACCGTTGCGTGGAGGGTCTCTCCTGGCACCACATTCTGCTCCATCAGCTTCAGGATGCGCTTCATGGCACTCTTGATGGTGCGTGGCAGCGCGACCGTATGGGCGCTGGCGTGATTGAGGGTAAAAATGGGCTTGATTTGCAGAATCGAGTTGACCAGTGCCGCTGCCTGCGGCACGCGCCCGCTTTTTGCCAGATAATGGAGCGTGTCCAGCGTGGCGAACAAATTTACTCGCTCCATGACCTGCGCCGCCGTTTCTTTCACCTCTTTCAGGTTCTGGCCTGTTGTCGCCACCTCAGCGGCAGCCAGCGCTACCAGCCCCTGCCCGGCGGCAGCAGTGGTACAGTCGAGCACTTCTATGTTCACGTCAGGCGATATTTTTGCCATCTTCTCTTTGGCTACTGTTGCCGAGTTATACATGGCGCTGAAATTGGACGGCTCGGTGATGCAGAGGATGCTTTTCGCTCTCTGGCCGGCTTTCTGAAAAGTCTCAAAGTACAGCTCGGGTGAGGAACTGGAGGTGGTCGGTGGTCTGGATGATTGACGGAGCCGTGCGTAAAACTCGGCAGCGCTGATATCAATGCCGTCGCGGTAAGTTTTATCCTCGAAAATAAGCTGGACCGGCACGATTTCGATGTCGTAATGTGCTACCTTCTCCTGAGGGATGCAGGCGGTAGTGTCGGTTACCACGGCTACTTTATTCAATTGCTTTTCCTGGACTGCCAGAAGTGATACTCACGGTCGAAAATGAGACTTTTCTTATCACCGACTCTGGCCATAGCCTCTCTGGTATCCGACAGCGACCTGGCACAAAGGAAAAGAAATATCACTGCCGAGTAGGTGATGAGCATCACGGAACCATTTATCTGCCAGATGATAAACGGCAATACGGCTAGCCCGACGACGACAGCCAGCCGGACATTGCTGGTGATAACGATGATGGCCAGAATAAGGGCCAGGCTGATGGCGAACTCCAGCGGGACCAGCGCGAACAGAACCCCGATAGTAGTTGCCGCCCCTTTCCCTCCCCTGAACTTCAGAAACACGGGCCAGTTATGTCCCAGCACGGCGGCAAAGCCGGCGCTGAAGACCAGTATCAGTGACAGGTCCAGCCGGAGGGCAATGATTACCGCCAGCGACCCTTTGGCTATATCGGCGACGAGCACCAGGAGCCCCGGCACCGGACCTATCTCCCGGGCTGTATTCACGGCGCCCATATTGCCGCCACCGACCTGCCTGATGTCAATTCCTCTAAGTATTTTCCCAGCGATGTAAGCGAAAGGTATAGAGCCAAGCAGGTAGGCAATAACTATTGCGATCGTGGCGTTTACTATCATTTGCTCACTTTCCGGACAGCAATACTACGTAAAAATCGATGAGACTGGTTCCATGTCACTGATAGCGAGGAGAGAAAAAAACATGGTGTTTGAATATTCGCCGGCTCTTCCTGAGCCACCGCTCCAGGAGAGGCGGAACCAG
>CBFDCY010000174.1:0-2360 GCA_965603425.1 uncultured Dehalococcoidia bacterium
TTTCCATACTCTCCTCAAGAAAGGAGAAAAACCTGCCATCCCGTATGGCAGCGCTCTTAATGACCTCGGCCAGTCCATTGACCAGCTCTTCTTCGGGCAGGGATGGCAACGCATTAGTATCGGCAATGACCATCTCCGGCTGGTAAAAGGCGCCAATCATGTTTTTAAGCTGCCCGTGGTCCACCGCCACCTTACCGCCGACACTGCTATCCACCTGGGCCAGCAGCGTGGTCGGCAGCTGCACCAGCGGCACGCCTCTCCGGTAAGTGGCGGCCACAAACCCCGCCACGTCACCGATTACGCCGCCTCCCAACGCCAGAACCGGCGTCGACCGCTCCGCGTGAACTGCGGTCAGTTCCCGGTAAAGCCGTCCGGCATTTTCCAGCGTTTTCTGCTCTTCACCGGGTGGCACCTCAAGGATGTCGACCTGAAATCCATCGCCCTCCAGCGCCTGACTCAGCATGTCACCATACAGTTTCTTTACGGTAGAGTCGGTGATGACCACCAGCCTGCCGTTGAAACCGCGTTCCTTCAGATAGCTGCCCGCCCGGGCCAGCAGTCCGGACCCGATGTACACCGGATAGCTCTTACTGCCGAGCGCCACGTCTACTTGTCTCATCCACTTACCACCTTTGCTTCGCGCTTGGCAGCAACCATTTTGTGGATTTTCCGGCAGGCACTGATAACTTCTTTCAGTTCATCCGGAGTTATCATCTGCATACCATCGACCATTGCCTCCGATGGATCGTAGTGCGCCTCAATCATCAGGCCGCTCGCTCCGGCGGCAACTGCCGCGCAGCTCATATTAAAGATTAAGTCACGCCGCCCGGTGGCATGGCTGGGGTCGGCAACCACCGGCAGATAGGTCTCCTTCTGAATAGCCGGAATCGCCGAGAGGTCAAAGGTATAGCGGGTGTAGTTTTTCCCCTTGCCCAGAGGCAGTATACCGCGTTCGCACAATATGATATCCTTGTTGCCTTCCGCCGCCATGTATTCGGCAAAGGACAGAAACTCATCAATGCCCGCTCCGAAGTGCCGTTTGAAAAGAACGGGTTTCCCGAATCTGGCTACACCTGCGAGCAGGTCCTGGTTGTACATATTGCGGGCACCGACCTGTATTATATCAGCATAGCTGGCCACCAGGTCAACCTGTGCCTCGCCCCTCACCTCAGTTATTACCGGCATTTCAAATCGCTGCCCGGCTTCATACAGCCAGCGCAATGCTTCCTCCGCTCCCTCACGACCGTTAGCCCCCAGCCCCTGAAAGGAGTGGACAGAGCTCCTGGGTTTGAATATGCCGCCGCGCAGTATTTGCGCCCCGGCCTTCTTCACTTCTTCAGCGATACGGAAGAGCTGCGCCTTATCTTCGATGGTGCATGGTCCGGCGATAATCGCCAGCTCATCGCCTCCGATGGTTACATCACCCACCCGTATCAGCCGCGGCTCACCCCCGCCATTAAAACGCCGCCCGTAGTCCCGGCTGATTAATTTATACGGTGTTTCCACCATGAAAGCCTCTTTCACACCGGGAAGAGTGGCAAAGTGAGAGAAGTCCGCCCTGCGCTCGTCACCTATGAGGCCGATCACCGTCCGGAACTCTCCGTGAGAAACGTCAGCCTTCAGGCCAACTTTCTTAATTTCCTTCACCACGCTGGCGACTTCTTCCTTGGTAGCTTCTGATTTCATGATTATCATCTTCTTTCTCCTCAGTATTGCCGGTTATTTTTAGCTGTGACGGGCAAATAAAAAAGCCCTTCTGGGGAGGGCTCTTCCGTTTTTTCTAATCTTTTTCAGTTTCTAACTGTATCTAGCTCATACGAAACCCTCCCCGGCGCTTACGCGCCAGAAAAAGTAATAAAAATAATAGGCGTTAAACTTGTTACTTATCATTTCGACCAATTGCTTTATATTTACGTCAAACATAGCACAACCGGAAAGGCTTTGTCAATATACACCTGTATAATTGCTGTGGCTGTGTTATAATTTTAAATACCGAAAACTGGTGAGGTCAGAGTTCTGGAAGCAATTGAGATAGCCCGAAAAGCAGTTGACGCGGCCGGCGACCTGCAGGCCAGCGATATCGTGCTGCTTGATACCCGTAAAGTCTGCAGCTTTGCCGATTATTTTGTTATCTGTAACGGAGAGAGCGAGCGGCAGATAAGGGCTATTTATGAAGAAGTGGAACACGTTATGAAAAAAGAAGGGGTACTCCCCATTCACCACGAAGGCACCGTAGGCTCAGGCTGGCTGCTGCTTGACTACGGCGACGTAATCGTGCACATATTTTCAACGGCAGAGCGTGAATTTTACCAGCTTGACCGACTCTGGGGACAGGCTGACCTGGTGCTCCGGATTCAGTA
>CBFDCY010000175.1:0-2328 GCA_965603425.1 uncultured Dehalococcoidia bacterium
AATACGGTGACCACCGGCCCGAGGGCATGGTCAGACTCAACCACCACGGTTGCCGGCGTCTCCTTCACCACCTTGATATTCGGCCTGGGATTCATAATACCTTTGTCAACGTTGCCCACGTACCAGGGAATGCGCAGCACGCCATGGGAGTCAACTCCACGCAGATTCGCCCAGAGCAGCACATCGGCTTCAGTGGCGGCATCCTCGGGCGACATGCCCACCCGCACGAACACCTCCTCGGTGAACTCACGCAACGATTTCGCGGTTACTTTCACTTCGCTCTGCGTCATAATTCCTCCTTCGATTTATCCTTTATGCTCCTGAATTATATTTCCACCGTCGATGACGATTTCCGCGCCGGTGATGTACTTTGATTTATCCGAGGCCAGGAACACCGCCAGGTCTCCCATCTCCTCAATCGTTCCCAGCCTGCCCAGCGGGATTTCCTTCCCGACGTGCTTTACGTACTCATCATCTGAGCTCCAGCCCCGCTTCCCAGCCACGCTGCGGAACATCGGCGTGTCAAATGAGCCGGGACAGATGGCGTTCACATTGATGCCATACTCCGCCACCTCAAGCGCCAGCGTTCGGGTAAACCCCGACACGGCCCCTTTTGACGCGGCATAGGCGGTCATTCCCTTTCCTGAGACTATCGGCCCGGTAACCGAGGATATATTTATCACCTTGCCGTATCGCTGCTTGAGCATGTGCGGCATCACCGCTCGGGTGCAGTTCCAGACCCCTTTTATATTCACGTCAATAATGCTGTCCCTGACATCATCGGGCATATCTACAAAGAGCATCGACGGGGCGACTGCCGCGTTATTCACCAGTATATCCACCCGCCCGAACTGGCTGACCACCTGCTCGACCGCCCGGTTTACCTGCGCCACATCGACAACATCCACCGGAAAGGCTATAGCCTCCTGCCCCATTGTTTTGAGGGCAGTAGAATGTTCCTGAAGGCGCTGGGCATCACGACTGAACATCGCTACCGTGGCTCCTTCCCCTGCAAAGGCTTTGGTAATCCCCTCCCCCAGCCCTCTCGAGGCCCCGGTGACGATGGCAACTCTACCCTTCAGTAGCGATACGCTCATGATTGTCCTCACTAATTCGAATCAGAATAGTCAGGCGACAAGCAATGCCCGTCCGCATTATAGCAAAATCTACTATTCGATTAAAAGGTGTGGTATGATATACCGCAAATGAAATGAAAGGAGGCATGCCATGTACGACGTACTGATAAAGGGCGGGAGAGTTATTGACCCGGCACAGAATTTAGACGGTGCCCTTGATGTCGCCATAAATGGAGACAAGATTGCCGCTGTCAGCAAGGACATACCCCCACAGGAAGGCAAGCAGGTAATCGATGCTCAAGGCAAAATCGTTACTCCGGGGCTCATTGATATGCATGTCCACTGCTTCGACAGCATCATGAAGATTGCCCTCGAGCCTGACGTCGCTGGGGTGAAACACGCGGTGACCACGGTGGTGGACTGCGGCAGTGCCGGACACGCCACCTTTGCCGCATTTACCAAACATATCTTGCCCACCGCCCGAACCAGTGTCTTTTGCTTCCTCCATCTATGTTCTCTTGGCCTGATTCCAGAGCCGGAACTGAAGGACTGGGACGAAGTGGACCTGGATGCCATGGCCGAAACCATTGGCGCCAACAAGGGTCTCATCAAGGGAGTCAAGCTGCGCCTGGTCGGCAAGCTCGTCGCCAGCGCCGGCATAGAGGTTATCAAAACGGCCAAGAAAATCGCCGGGCAGTTCGGCCTGCCGATTATGATTCACATCGGCGACGTAGACAAACAGGTGCCGGCGACATTGACTCCGGAATGCCTTTCCGTGATGGAGGCCGGCGATATTCTCGCTCATGTGTATTCTGGCAACCAGGGCGGTGTCCTGCGCCCTGACGGCACGATATTGCCGGAATTGAAGGCCGCCATGGAGCGCGGCGTCATACTGGACCCGGCCAACGGACGGAGCAATTTCTCTTTCGCCGTGGCACGCAAATGCATGACGGAAGGCATATTGCCAACCGTCATCGGCACCGACCTCAACCACCGGTGCCTGAAAGACCGGACCTACAGCCTTCCCGTCAACATGTCGAGATTTATGGCACTGGGGCTGGACCTGAATCAGGTGGTGGCTATGACCACCATCAATACCGCGCGCGCAATTCGGGAAGAGGACAAGATTGGCAGTCTCAAGCCGGGCATGGCGGCAGATGTCTCCATTCTGGAACTCCAGTCCGGCGCCTGGACGCTCGTTGACACGCCGGGAGAGTCCATAAAGATAGACAAGCTCCTGATGCCGATTACC
>CBFDCY010000176.1:0-2293 GCA_965603425.1 uncultured Dehalococcoidia bacterium
CTGACTAGATATTCTCTCCCTGGTATTTTCCCCGATAGCCTCTGGTCTTCCGGGCCAGCTTGAAAAAAATGAGCTGCATGATTCTAGCATTGCGCTGCAGTCTGATTCCCTGAGAGTTATAGACCACCAGCAGCGACTGTGAGCGCCCCGAGTAGCCGGCATCCCATACCGCCGTTTCGATGGTGACGCCGCAGCGGAGCAGGCTGGAACGGGGTGCCGCGAGCGCGGTGATACTCTCGGGCAGGTGGACAATCTCGTTGTAGGTAACCAGGTATATGCCGGGCACCAGGTCGATATAGCCCAGTCCGTCAAAGACAAGTGGCGCCAGCTCGGAAACCTGGCGCTGGCTGTTGTCCACGGCTATGACACCGGCCGACTGCAACAGCGCGATGTCACGCAGGGTGAGGTCAATGCCATTGGGCTGCAGCTGCAACTCCAGGTCAACCAAATCCTCAACCAGGGGGGGCTTGCCTTCCAGCAAGTGGCGTATCTCGGAACGGGGCAGTACAGTGGTCATTTGCTTAAATAAAATGAAGTATTTTAGAAAGTACCAGTTTCTTCTGCGAACCTTACTCCCATTTCAAATGCTTTCTGACAATCAAGAGGAAATGTCTCACGCCGCCGCTTCGCCTTATGTTCAGCATCAAATTGAGGCGCAACTACTTTAGAATAATCGTCAAACTGGTAAGTATCGGTAACCATAAGTGACTCTGAATTCCCGAAAATCCTCTTTAAAAATAGCTCGGTCTCGCTGGCGTGTTTATCAAACCCCCACCGCCCACTCTGTAGCGCGGCCTCTGTCATGTTCATCGTGTATATGAATCCAGTTTTAATCTTCTTGGGGAATAACGTTGATACTCCGTCATAGACCACATATGGGAATAACAATCGCTCCAGGAATGCCCTCATCGCGCTTGTGGCTATTCCCACGTAGACGGGGGACCCGAAAATTATTCCATCAGCATCACTGACTCTTTCTAAGATTGGAGTGATATCATCCTTTCTGGCGCATTTCCCGTAGCTTTTTCCTCCTATCATCTTACAGGCAAAACAGCTTTGGCATCCTTTGAAATTCAAATCATATAGATGAATGAACTCTATTTCAGCTCCTTGCGAGGTCGCACCTTCAAGAGCCTTATGCAGCAAAGTCGCCGTATTCCAATTCTTCCTCGGGCTTCCGTTAACTGCTAGTATCCTCATACTCCCTCTTTAAGTAAGTGATTAGAAACAAAGTTAATACATTGTCGCCATTATGCTACATGAGTTACTTGAAATCAACGATGAAAAAGGAACGGTTCTATCTAGTATACACTTTTACCGCCGGGCTGTTCACCCTGTCGACGGCGTTTCCTTTACAGAAGTTGCCACTTTCGGTACAATAGCACCGGCGATGATTAAAGCGGTCTTCTTCGACCTGTACCATACACTGCTCGGCTATGACCCTCCGCGGGAAGAGCTCCAGGCAAAGGCGCTGGGGGAACTCGGCATTGCGGTGAAATCCGAGGTCTTACGCTGGCCTCTGGTTGTCGCCGATGAGTATCTCTATCAGGAGCACGCCCGCGCCCCGCTGGGACAGCGTTCCGAGGAAGAGCGGATGGCGGTCTGGGCGCAGTACGAGCGCAAACTGCTTGAGGAAGCCGGTATTGAAGCCGATGACCGGCTTATTTCTGGCCTGCTGTCTGAAATGAAGCAGTTTGAGATGAAGCAGGTGCTTTTCGACGATGTTTTACCCGTGCTGACCGAGCTGAAAAAACGGGGATTAATCCTGGGCCTCATCTCCAATGTGGATCAGGACATCACCGCGCTGCTGGATAAACTGGAACTTACCGCCTGGCTTCAGGTGGTGGTGACATCGCAGGACACCGGCTTCAACAAACCCAGCCCGGAGATATTTCAGGAGGCGGTGCGGAGGGCTGGAGTTCAGCCTGACGAGGCACTCTACGTTGGCGACCAGTACCAGATAGACGTTGTCGGGGCCAATAAGGCGGGAATGAAGGGGATATTGATTGACCGGGGCGACTACTTCACCGAACTGGATGATTGCCCCCGCCTCCAGAGCCTAACCCGGATATCGGAATACCTGGCCTGATATCACGGGTTTAACGCTGGCGTTTATCTTTTCGCTTCCATGCCCAACGGGCAAACCGGGCATTTCCCCTGCGTGCAGAATGTCTTATGGATATGAATCAGCCCCTGCTGCCGCTGTGCCGAATTTACGGGTACTCCGCTCCGGCCAAGCTGCTTTGACATATGCCTTTCAATGGCGTTGGTGCCCGGTTTTGGATGGGCGGTG
>CBFDCY010000177.1:0-2290 GCA_965603425.1 uncultured Dehalococcoidia bacterium
GGCGATATGCCCATGTCTTTTCCCCATTTCAGCCAGCGCGTGATTTTTCTGCCCAGCAGTGTCACTCCGGGTTCATGGGTCAATATGGCCGGGATATTCATCCGGGCAAGCCTCCGGCACAGCGCCTTTGCCTGAACGCTTTTACCGCTCCCCTCCCCACCTTCAAAAGTAATGAATAACGACATATTTCAACTATCCCTTATAAATCCTCACCCGTCGGTTCGGGTCTCTGCCTGCGCTGCTTGAGGATATTTCATTTCTCTCGGCGATGAGGTGCTGCAGGCGGCGGATATAGGCGCTCTGCGGGCTGAGTTCTACCTCGCCTTCATCACCGTTCTTTACCTGCTCCACCGCTGCTTCCGCCTCGGCAAGCGCCACCTGGAATGAATCGCGCTTACCGGAACCGGCGAGCGGGAATATACTCTGCAGCATCTGGCGTATCTGGAGCGGGGTATTGCTTTTCAAGACGTAAATGGGCAGTTTGGCCGCTTCGGCGTCCTTGACCTTCTGCGGCTTCCGGCGATAGTAGTTCTTGGAGGTGACAAAAAGGTTGGCTTCCTTCAGGTTTTCCACAATGTCCAGGCTCAGATTCAACTCACTGGCCAGGTGGTCCAGCCTGGTACGATTGACCCCGAAGAGGAAAATACGTTGCCGGTCGCGGCCAGATGATTTTTTTTCTCTGGTCTTTTTAGATTCCGCCGGAGGTTTTTCCACCCTTACCTCGCCGCTCTCATCCAGCCATCTTACCTCAGTGTCAACAGACTGGCTCCGCAGAACGGCGTCAACCGCCTCAGCGACGTCCGGGTGAATGGCCACGCGGTCCCGCTCCTGAATCTCAACCACGATGTCAAAGGTGGGTGGGGACATCCGCTCCAGTATCGACTTCTTGGTGCCCCTCCGCCGTGCTTCCTCGTCCCCCAGAGTGACCGATTGTATGCCGCCGATGAGGTCGGCAAGGGTGGGGTTCAACATCAGGTTTTCCAGGGTATTGCCGTGAGCGGTGCCGACCAGCTGGACACCGCGCTCGGCGATGGTTCGCGCTGCCTGTGCATCAAGCTCGGTGCCAATTTCGTCAATGACGATAACCTCGGGCATGTGGTTTTCCACCGCTTCTATCATCACCGCGTGCTGCATGGCCGGCGTCTTCACCTGCATCCGGCGCGCATGGCCAATCGCCGGGTGGGGGATATCGCCATCGCCGGCAATCTCATTGGACGTATCGACAATGATAACCCGCTTGTTAATATCGTCGGCCAGCACCCGGGCAACTTCCCGCAGCATGGTCGTCTTGCCCACGCCGGGGCGGCCCAGCAGCATGACGCTCTTGCCCGACTCCACCAGGTCTTCAATCACCTTTATCGTGCCGAAAACGGCACGGCCCACGCGACAGGTCAGCCCGACGATGCGTTCCTTGCGATTTCTTATGGCGGAAATGCGGTGCAGCGTCCGCTCGATTCCGGCGCGGTTGTCGTCGCCAAAGCTGCCGATGCGCGAAACCACATAGTCGATATCCGCCTCGTCAACTTCCTTTTGATTGAGTGTCGGTTCACGACTTGGAAAGCGAGCTTCCGGAGGACGCCCCAGGTCCAGTACCACTTCCAGCAGTTCGCTGAGGTCTTTCTGCTCACAGAGTATCTGCCGTATGTGAGGCGGCAGGATATTCAGCAATGCCTCAAGGTCGTCAGTAATTACCTTCTGCAACTACCCCCTCCCGTAACCGCTTATTCCCGTCCGGACACCATCTCCAGAAAATATTGATGAAACCTCAGGTCATCCGTCAGCTCGGGATGAAAGGCCAGTGCCAGCATTTTACCATCTCTTGCTGCCACGACGGTACCGTCGGCCAACCGCGCCAGCACTTCCACCGTCCCGTTAATCTGTTCCACCAGCGGCGCGCGGATGAAAACGCCGGGGAAGGGTTTTTCGCCCAGTACCGGCACGTTTAATTCCGTCTCAAAGCTCTCCATCTGCCGTCCGAAGGCATTGCGCCTGACGGCGATATCCATCAGCCCCAGCGGCTCGAAGGACGGATCATCGCCTTTCCCGGCCATTAATATCATGCCAGCACAGGTACCGAACACAGACATTCCCTGCTTTACCCGGTCTCGAATCGCCTGGGTGAGTTTGTAATCCCGCATCAGCCGCCCGATGGACGTACTTTCCCCGCCGGGAATAATGAGCCCGTCCAGACCCTCAACCTCTTCGGGCAAACGGACGGGCATAGCTTCAACTCCAAGCTGGCGCAGTTTTTCGATGTGTTCGATGAAGGCTCCTTGCGAAGCAAGGACGC
>CBFDCY010000178.1:0-2274 GCA_965603425.1 uncultured Dehalococcoidia bacterium
ATGGAGGTAGTTTATCGTGAAGGTTACTGACGCCATCGCCGAGATTCTCAAACGTGAGGGGGCTGAGTTTCTCAGCTGCTTCCCCACTACGGCCATCATTGATTCCTCCGCTCAAGTCGGGGTGCGCCCCGTCGTCTGCCGGCAGGAACGTGTTGGCGTGGGCATTGCTGACGGGTACAGCCGCGTCACTAACGGGAAACGTCTCGGTGTCTTTGCCATGCAGTATGGACCGGGAGCGGAAAATGCCTTCTCAGGAGTGGCTACGGCTTATTCCGATTCGGTACCGGTACTCCTGCTACCGCTGGGCCAGGCCCGGGACCGTTCCTGGATAAAACCCTACTTCAGCTCCATGCGCAGCTATGAAGGTGTAACAAAATGGATAGAGCAGGTAAATCTGGCCGAACAGATACCGGAAGCCATGCGGCGTGCCATATCTATGGTGCGCATGGGCAAGCCGGGCCCGGTAATGCTGGAAATACCTGCTGATGTCGCCGGTCAGGAAATAGAACCCTTCGATTATCGCCCGGTCAAGTCATCCCGAGCTGCCGGCGACCCGCATGATATCGATGAAGCCGCCCGGGTACTCGTAGAGGCTCGCGGCCCGGTTATTCACGCTGGCCAGGGAGTGCTTTACGCTGAAGCATGGGATGAACTCGTAGAGCTTGCCGAGCTAATGCAGGCACCGGTGATGACCACATTGCTGGCGAAGAGCGTCTTTCCGGAAAACCACCCGCTTTCCCTGGGTACAGGTTCCCGTGTTATGACCAAACCGGTGCGCCATTTCCTGGACCAGAGCGATGTAATATTAGGCATCGGCTGCAGCTTTTCCCGCCACTCCATGTCGGCCAAGATACCCGCGGGAAAGACAATAATTCACGCCACTGCAGATGCCGATGACGTCAATAAAAATTATTTTGCTGACTACCCCATCGTCGGCGATGCCAAACTGGTGCTCCGGCAGTTCATCGAGGCAATGAAAGAGCGCCTGGGCAAGCAGGGGCAAAAAGGCGATGGCAAAGTCGCGCACGAAATCAACAAGATAAAGGAAGAGTGGATGAAGGGATGGCAGGACAAGCTCACCTCGGATGAAGTGCCCCTAAACCCGTATCGGGTCATATGGGAGCTTATGCACACCATCGACCCGAAAGACGCCATCGTTACCCATGACGCCGGTAGCCCCCGCGACCAGCTGGTGCCATTTTACCCGGCGACCGCTCCTCGCAGCTACCTTGGTTGGGGCAAGTCACACGGACTGGGCACCGGCCTTGGCCTTGCCATGGGTGCCAAGCTGGCCAAGCCGGATAAAGTAGCCATCAACTTCATGGGCGATGCTGCCTTCGGCATGGTGGGAACAGATTTTGAGACCGCGGCGCGGAACAAAATACCGATTATCACCGTCGTGCTGAATAACTCTACTATGGCCATTGAAACGCCTGTCATGCGCATCTCACAAGAGCGATACGGCTGCCGGGACCTCAGCGGTAACTATGCCGATATGGGACGTGCCATGTGCGGCTATGGCGAGAGGGTGGAAAAGCCCACGGACATTGCACCGGCCTTCCAGAGGGCGGTCAAAGCTAATATGGAAGAGGAACGCCCGGCACTGCTTGAGTTTATCACCGGTGAAGAGATAACGTTTTCCTTGCTTTAAACTTGCGGGGTAAGTCAGCGTTTACCGAGGTGTCCGGCCTCCAGCTCAAGAAGCGCCTGCTTTCGGTGCAGCCCGCCGCCATAGCCAACCAGCCCGCCGCTGGTGCCGATAACACGATGGCAGGGCACGATAATCGCCACCGGATTGGTGCCTATGGCCTGCCCCACAGCGCGGCTGGCCTTGGGTCGGCCCAGGGCATTGGCTATCTGTCCATATGACCTGGTCTCGCCGTACGGTATAGGCAGGAGGAGTTCCCAGACACGGCTCTGGAATTCGGTGCCGCGAAGGTCAAGAGGAATACTGAACTCTCGTAAATCGCCGGCAAAATAAGCACCAAGCTCGGCAATTATACCGTCATTCTGACCGCCGGCATCCCTGGCTTTGATGCCTTTCCGTCGCCATCGCGCCATCAATACTGTCATACGGGACTCAGTCTTGACGCAAACGACACCGCGAGTAGAGCTGGCGATGATATAGGTCCCAAGCGGACTGTTATAGCGGCTTACGAAAAATGTTTCCGGCATGCCGGGTTCACCCCTTGGACAAGCTCAAACATTGTGCTCTTCAGTATACCATAATATATATTATTTCAGGCTTTCCAGCAAGTCCTCCCGGCTGGTCAT
>CBFDCY010000179.1:0-2269 GCA_965603425.1 uncultured Dehalococcoidia bacterium
CAGAGAACAGAGGACTGGGCTTGCCAGTGGTGCGGGCATCCGCTGCTATCCGGCGCTTTTAAGAGAATACCCAAAACCTACCGGGAGCTACAGGAAGAGAGGTCGCTCAACGCGAGTCCAGCCCCAGAAGAGGAGCCAGAGCCAGCACCGGGTGCCGAAGCTGAAGTAGAACCAAAGCCACCACCAGCACCGGTGCCGGAACCAACACCAGCGCCGCCGGAAGCAGAAGCAGAACCTGAGGCACCACCTTCACCTGAACCGGCCGCAGCCGCTGAAGCCGAGGTAGAAGTGGAAAGAGAGCCTGCGCCACCGCCTGAACCGGAAACCGAGACCATTGAGAGCAGCGAGCCGGTAAAAGAGCTAGAACCGGCACCGGTTGCCGAAGCTGAAACTGAAGTAGAACCACCACCAGTACCACCACCAGCACCGGCGCCGGAACCAACACCAGCACCGCCGGAAGCAGAGCCAGCTACAGAGCCGATAGCGGAAGCTGAGCCCGAAGCAGCGGCGGTGCCAGCACAGGAACCGGTAGCCGCTCCAACCCTGGAACCAGACCCGGCCACCGGCACCATAAACACAACCGTGGAGGAACTTAATGCTGCCTTCAATTCGGATAAGGCAGGCACGAATGCTAAATTATTGAACAAGTTACTTAAAGTAACCGGGCCTGTGCATAAAATATTTGCCAAAGACAACCTGGATATTTTCTACATTATCCTGGCCGGTGCCGGAAGAGCATCGACCTGGCAGGTCCGCTGCACTTTCAGCCGCGAGCACGGTGCATATTTATCGCGTTTGACGGAAGGGCAGGAACAAACGGTACAGGGTACATATGCTGGCTACGAGAGGAATATCATTCTGAAAGAGTGCAATTTGGTGCAGTGATATGGCTATATCTCTGAATTCCTAGTTTAAAGGAGGCATGTTTATCAATGTCGACGACTCTGACCATTGTTTTAATCGTTATCCTCGTTATCCTGGTCGTGTTGTACTTCGTAATGAGGGGCAGGCGCTAGAGTCGGCATGGCTCGGTCCCTACTTAGTTATCTGAGACAGCTACCGTTCCTCCAGCCATATCGATAAAAACTCGCTACTGGGAATAGCCCTTTAGCACTGTCTGGCTGACGTCTTAACTGGCACTGGATTTTGCCAAATGTCAAATGAGCGCTCAACGACCTGCCGATTTGCGGTGGACAGGTAAAAGGGTTAGGTTTATAATCTCAACTAGATATGAATTCCAAAGCAGAATTCCACGTCCTTTTCAACCGCCACGAGATTGAGACTGCTGTCAGGCGTCTCGCTTCCGAAATCAGTAAAGATTACCGCAATCAGAATCCCCTTCTGCTGGGCGTCCTCAGAGGCTCGTTTGTATTTATGGCCGACCTCATCCGCCACCTCGATTTCCCTCTCGAGGTAGATTTCATCGGGCTATCCAGCTATGGCAGCAGTACGCAGAGCTCGGGCAAAATCAAAGTGGTCAAGAAGCTGGAGACGCCGGTACGGGAGAGGAATGTGCTGGTCGTGGAGGATATTGTGGATACCGGTCTCACCACCGCCTTCCTCCTTCAGCACCTCCAGAGGCGAAAACCAGCTTCGGTGAAGCTCTGTGCCCTCACCGAAAAGCCCTCAAGGCGGGAAGTTTCCGTGAACATTGACTACCTCGGTTTTACCGTGCCTGATAAGTTCCTCGTCGGTTACGGGCTGGACGCCAACCAGAAATGCCGCAACCTGCCCGATATCTGCTATTTAGAGGGCGAAGCATAATGGTAACCGCACAGGCCAGACTAATCGCGGTGGCCAGAGGAGATCAGCCTGCCGACCTCATCCTCGCCAATGCCGGGGTGGTAAATACCTTCACCGGTGAAGTTACAGCGGGCAACGTCGCCATCTGCGGTGACCACATTGCCGGAGTGGGAGACTACCACGAAGCAAAGCAAACCCTGGACGTCTCCGGCAAGTACCTGTCCCCGGGTTTCATCGACGGCCACGTTCACCTGGAAAGCTCAATGCTCGATGCAGGCCAGTACGCGCAGGCAGTGGTACCGCGAGGCACCTTGGCCATCGTTACCGACCTTCATGAAATCGCCAATGTCTGCGGCTTGGAAGGGATGCGTTATGTGCTCGACTGCGTCCGCAAGCTGCCCCTCGACCTGTTCCTGATGGCGCCTTCCTGCGTGCCGGCAACCAACCTGGAGACATCGGGAGCCAGCATCAGCCCCGAGGACGTTCGCCAGGTTCTGCGCTGGCGGGAGACCATCGGTCTGGGGGA
>CBFDCY010000180.1:0-2268 GCA_965603425.1 uncultured Dehalococcoidia bacterium
GTGCATGGTACCGCGCCTGA
This sequence comes from uncultured Dehalococcoidia bacterium, assembly GCA_965603425.1. Taxonomy (GTDB): domain Bacteria; phylum Chloroflexota; class Dehalococcoidia; order Dehalococcoidales; family RBG-16-60-22; genus E44-bin89. The sequence goes on from CBFDCY010000180.1 coordinate 21, forward strand.
TATTGCCGGCAAGGGCATTATAAATCCCACCGCAACGCTCCTCTGCGGCGCCATGCTTCTGGAGCATCTTGGTTACGAAAAAGAGGCGACCAAGCTGGAGACAGCGGTATATAAAGTCTATCAGGACGGGAAATACCTCACTCGTGACCAGGGAGGGAGCGCCTCCACCACCCAGTTCTGCGAAGCGGTCAAAGTCAATCTGTAAATAAAACTTGAAGCGGTACTTTTGATGAAACGAATCATCTATGCTCTCCTTATCGTGATAACGCTGTCCAGCCTGCTGCTGGCGGGCTGCCAGGGCGGCCAGGTAGCGGCGCTGAACCTTTACGGCATCGACCCCATTACCCTCGACCCGGCGGTCTCCGGCGAGATGATTTCGCATGAATATATCCAGCAGATTTACAATGGCTTGGTGCGTCTTGACGAGGACTTGGAACCGTCCCCGGATATTGCCGAACGCTGGGAAGTGAGCGCTGACGGGCGCACCTATACTTTCTATCTGCGTAAAGATGTCAGGTTTCAGGACGGCCGGGAGGTCACCGCCAGCGACGGCAAGTATTCTCTGGAGCGCGCCTGTCGGCCGGCTACGGGGTCGCTGACCGCGGCTACCTATCTGGGGGACATTGTCGGCGTCAGCGAGGTGATAGCCGGTCAAACGGAAGAGATAAGCGGCATCAGTGTCGTTGATGACCACACACTGCAGATAACCATTGATACTCCCAAGTCCTATTTCCTGGCCAAAATGACCTACCCGGTGGCGTTTGTGGTGGACAGAAATGAGGCAGAGATGGGTGGCGAGTGGTGGCGTGAGCCCAACGGCACCGGCCCGTTCCGCTTGCAAAACTGGGAGAAGGAAAACCGGCTGGTTCTGGAAAAGAACGACTACTATCACGGTGAGAAAGCCTTGGTTGGCACGGTGGTCTTCCAGCTATGGGGTGGCGTGCCGATGAACATGTATGAAACTGGGGAAATCGATGCCACGGACGTTAATATCAACTACATTGACAAGGTCGCCGACCCGGCCGGCAATTTTTACCGGGAACTGCAGATTGTGCCGGAGCTCAGCTTCAGCTATATTGGCTTCAACCACACCAGGCCGCCGTTCGATGATGCAAATGTGCGCCATGCCTTCAGTATGGCCCTTGATAAGGACAAGATGGTCTCGCTGGTCTTCAAGGATATGATGGAGCGGGCCGATGGCATCCTGCCACCGGGCATTCCCGGTTTCAATGAGGAACTTAAGGGCTCGGACTTTAATGTGGCGGCAGCAGAAAGTCTGATTGCCGATTCCACGTACGGCAGCGTGGAAAATTTGCCTCCGATTACCATCACCACAATGGGCTGGGGAGGGATTATTTCGAATAGCCTGGAGGCGATTGTCCACGAGTGGCGGCAAAACCTCGGCGTGGAGGTTACAGTAAGGCAGCTGGAGCCGGAGCAGTTCCTCTACAACCTGAAGCAAGAAAAGGACGAGATGTACCATTTAGGCTGGGTAGCCGACTATCCCCACCCCCAGGACTTCCTCGAACTTCTTTTCCGCACCGACGAGGAGAACAACGCCGGCGAGTACAGCAACCCGGCGGTGGACGATATCCTGGACCGGGCGGGGGTGGAGCTGGATTATGAAACCAGCCTGGCGCTCTACCAGGAAGCCGAGCAGATGCTGGTCGAGGACGCGGCCTGCATCCCGCTGTGGTTCCCCAAGAATTACTACCTGGTCAAGCCCTATGTCAGCGGCTATGAACTGACGCCGATGGGCTACGCTGACCTGAGCCGGGTATCTATCGAGCGCGATTGAGCAGCGACCTTATCTCCCGGGCGCCAAGCTCGCGTGTCTTGCCCTCGGGAAGAGTGCCCAGATTCAGGTTGCCAAAGCGGACTCGCTTCAGCGCCAGCACCCGGTAGCCGAGGTGGGCGAACATGCGCCGCACCTGTCGCTTCCTGCCCTCGTGGATGGTGAGGCTGTAGTTGAAGGGTTCAGCAGTTATTTCCCTGACTTTGGCCGGGCTGGTTTTACTGTCGTCAAGCTCAATCCCCTGTTCCAGCCGCCGTTTTTCCTCCGACTTTAATTTGCCCTCAACCTGTACCAGGTACTCTCTTTCGTGCTCGTAGCGGGGGTGGGTCAGGCGGTAGGCAAGGTCGCCGTCGTTGGTGAGCAGGAGCAGGCCGGTGCTGTCTTTGTCCAGCCGCCCCACCGGGTAGAGCCTGAGGCGGCGGTAACTCTCCGGCAGGATATCGGTGACTTTCT
>CBFDCY010000181.1:0-2254 GCA_965603425.1 uncultured Dehalococcoidia bacterium
ATGCCGCACGGGCAGAGGCGTCACATGAAGAGCTTCTATCACTGAAGAATGAACTGCAAACCGAACTGGCCAGTCTGGGAACTGAAATAGGTAAAAGCATTGCCCATACGACCGACCTTGAATCTAAAGTTGATGCCAATCTGGACATGATTGACTCTCTGGAGAATGATGTGGGCGCTAATGCAGCCAGTATTGGCACCATGGAACAGGAACTGGCTGAAACGATCGGGCCTGCGGGGTCGTTTATGAATGCCTCTGACGTATACCGCGAAGCCAGTCAGGCTGTCGTCAGAATCAATGATGGGCAGAGGACGGTTGGCTCCGGCTTTGTCTATAGCTCCGAAGGGCATATCCTTACGGCACACCATGTCACCAACCAGTTGGATGAAATATACGCCGTTTTTCCTGATGGCAGGGTTTTTCCAGCCAGCGTTGTTGGTTCCTGCGCGTTCAGCGACGTGGCGGTTCTGGAGCTTGATAGCACATCCGTTTTCGAGCCTCCCATGATATCTGATTCCAACGCTATAAAGATTGGCCACCCTGTTGCTGTCATCGGTAGTCCATTCGACTTGGCGGAATCGCTGAACACCGGCGTTGTTAGCCAGGTGAATCGCTTTGCTGACATAGAATACGATAACCAGGTGCGCTGGGTTTCTAATCTTATTCAGTTCGACGCTGCGGTCAATTCCGGCAATTCCGGGGGACCGCTGTTTGATTCCGATGGAAGTGTCATCGGGTTGGTTATTGCCCGCGTCGAGCCTGTAGAAGGCGATGGCATTTACTACGCTGTTTCCTCGAATAAGCTAAAACGCGTCGCCGACTCTATTATCGCCAATGGCTATTTTGTTTACCCGTGGCTGGGGATTGATATTTCTGATTTAACGCCACAACAGGTGCAGGATATGGACCTGGAATCAATCAATGGGGTACTGGTGAATCGAGTGGTAACCAATAGCCCGGCGGATACAGCCGGAGTTCAGGTCGATGATATCATCATCGCCGTTGACGGTACAGAGCTTGGGAACCTGGCGGTGCTGACGTCATACCTGGGCGAGTATACCAGCCCCGGAGAATCTGCGACACTCACGGTCGTCAGGGGCACAGACACGATAGATTTGCCGCTGGAAGTTGGGCAGCGAAGCTAATCAAACTCCTTTTTCAGCGCCCGGAATACATCCTGCGGCTTTTCAATCGGATAATCAACGTTGACTGTTATGAGCAGGGCGTTTTCATGGTGGTCGCCTTTTAGCTCTCCCCACTCGGTCTTTTCCGGAAGGGTCTGGACGCGGGCTTCCCCGAAGGAGCACATGCCGTGGTCCGATATCAGGATAAGCTTGTTCTGCTTGTCTTCCAGGAAGCCGGTATCGAAGAGAACCTCTTTCATTTTGGCATCCAGCTTTTTATACCAGTCCAGAACGAGGTTTTCGCCCCAGTGAAAATGCTGGATACGGTCGAGAAGCGTGTAGACCGCGATGAGCACGTCAGGTTTCCCGGCAAGCAACGCTTTGATTTTCTCGCTAACTCTCTCAAGTTCCTCCTGCCATTCCTTTTCGTTAATGGGCATACCAAATCCAACCGGCCGGAAGTCGACATTATAAGAATAAGAAGGAGCGACAAAAGGAATGTTGACCACCTTAATTTTTCTACCTTCTCTATCCAGAATATCCCAGATGAAATCAACTTTGATGTCTTCTCTTTTCACCAGCTCGTTATTCAACACAAAGTCAGAATGCCCATGTTCATCAGGCGTCTTCCCGCAAAACATGCCGCACCAGACAGGTGCTGATACTGGTTTCTCCTGTAAAACGAGCTCTTTCGCCCGACCAATTTCAGTCAGTTTTTTAAAACACGGCAGTTGCTCCAAGTTGGGTTTTACCACCGTCCAGGTAGCGGCATCTATGCCTAAAACAAAAAACACTTTACTCTTCCTTTATGATTACGCCAGCACCGATATTCTTTTTCCCTCTAGCGAGGATAAATCTGCCCAGTTCCGGTATCTCGGTGAAGTTTTCCACGACCATTGGCTCGGTCTGAAAGATAATGGTCGCGGCTTCATTCTCCCCGATCTGCTCGATATCTTTACCGACTACTTCTCCTGTCTCCGAATTAATTCTCTCCCTTATTTCCACAACCCGGCACTTGGCCCTTTTGGTGCCGCATTTCATTTCAACTTCATCGCCCTTGCTCAGCATGCCTTCGAGGAGGACCACCTCGCCCAGAAGTCTGGTTACTGCGGTTGGTGGGTTTTCCGGCA
>CBFDCY010000182.1:0-2206 GCA_965603425.1 uncultured Dehalococcoidia bacterium
ACAAACGGGACTTTAAAATCATGCTTCCAGACATGGTGGGCCTCGTCAGCCGGGGTGAGCACTTCCGACTCGTCTATATAGTCCACACCAAGCGCCTCCAGCGCCTGCGCCTCAACGAAGTGCCCTATCCGGCATTTAGCCATCACCGGAATGGAAACCGTCTTCATAATGGCTTCAATGATAGTCGGGTCGGCCATCCTGGCCACGCCCCCGGCGGCGCGAATATCTGCCGGCACCCTCTCCAGCGCCATTACCGCGCAGGCACCAGCTTCCTCGGCGATCTTGGCATGCTCGGCGTTGACCACATCCATTATCACCCCGCCCTTGAGCATCTGGGCCAGTCCGCTTTTAACCTTCCACGTTCCCGTTTCCATACCTATCACCTCGCTTTGTCGAGAATTTAACTCTTTTTGCATTGATATTCTACTACTGTGTCAAGTGTTTATCAACAATAATTGGTTACTTCAGGGGTCTTTTGGCCGGTACCCCGGGGCGGCGGGGGTACTGCGCAGGAGTCTCCCCGACCTTGTCAATGACCACCAGCCAGCGTTTGTCGCCGAACTCGGGCAGGTCAATACTTTCCACATCTGTAAGTTCACCACCAAGAAGTGAAATCGCCTGCCGTGCCGCCTGCACCTCTGCCTGTATACTTCCCTTTTTCTGCGCGATGAACCGACCGCCAACGGCACAGAACGGCAGGGTCAGTTCCACCAGTGTTGACAGCCCTGCCACCGCCCGGGATAGAACCAGGTCGAATTGCTGCCGGTATTCAGGCCGGTGGGCCACCTCTTCCGCCCGCCCCACCACAACCCCGGTGTTCTTTATTCTCAGCTTTTCAGTTATATGTTCCAGAAAGCTCGCTTTTTTCTTCGTGGCATCAAGGAGCACCAGTTCGATTTCAGGCAGGAGCATTTTAAGCGGAATTCCGGGTATCCCTGCCCCCGTGCCAACGTCAATAAGTTTCATTCCTTTACTTAACGGCAGCTTAAGTGCCTGAACCACGGTCAGGGAATCGAGAAAATGTTTGACCTGTACCTCATCATAATCGGTGATTGCCGTCAGGTTCAGCCGCCGGTTCCACTCGATGAGTTCCTGATAGTAAAGCTGGAACTGCTCAAGTTGTCGGGGAGTTAGCCTTAACCCCAGCTTCTCGGCTCCAGACTCAAGCTTTTCCATGCCACAACCATCAGTTCACTCTGGCAAATTTCATCAACCGCCTCACCTTGACGATATCGCCAATGTAGATGTCGCCGTGTGAATCAACGCAGATGGTATGGGAATTTTCCAGAACGCCCTTTCCTTCGTGCTCATAGCCGCCGAACTCGGACAGGACATTACCCTTCAGGTCACGCACCGTGACGCGGGGCTGGGATATCTGGTGCATGTGGCTCTCCACCACATAGGCAAGGTCATTCTTCTTATCTATACAGATGTCCTGCGGCCAGACACAGTCAGTCCACATTTCGATGAACTCGCCTTCAAGGTCGAATATCTGTATCCGGTCATTGTTGCGGTCGCAGACATAGAGCCGCCCCTGATTATCTATATCGAGCTTGTGAGGCAGTTCGAACTGCCCGGGGCCGTTGCCGTGCTCACCCCAGGTCTTGAGCAACTCCCCCTCCGGTGAGAACTTATGCACCAGAAAATTGCCGTATCCATCGGCGACAAAAATCTCTCCTTCCGGCCCAAGCACTACTCCCGTGGGCTGGTTGAATGGAGTGCGAAGCATTATGGGAGGCGTACGGAACCTGGTCCCCAGAGTCATAAGTAGCTCGCCGCCAAGTGTTCTCTTTTCGACCGTATGGGTCTTGTCATCGACAATATAGACCGAATCATCGAGACCAAGATAAAGCCCATGGGGGTCAACGATGTGTCCCTCGCCCCAGCATGAAACGAAGTTCCCCTCCCGGTCGAAAATCAAAATCGGGTGATTGCCTCTGGAACCAACGTAGACGCGGTCACGCGAATCGGTGGCAATCTCGACCGGGTCATTCATGTCGAAATACTCGGGTACTTTGGCCCACCCTTCCACGCGCTCATACCTGAAATCACCGCTACCGACCGTCATAGCTTATCATGCCTCCCTTGAATTTAATATTTAGAAAATAAAATATATTCCAGGTTGATCTCACAGAATGGCGAACGCATGGTAAAGGTAGACGGTAACACCGGCGAAGACAACGCTGTCCATCCGGTCCAGAAAGCC
>CBFDCY010000183.1:0-2188 GCA_965603425.1 uncultured Dehalococcoidia bacterium
CTGATAACGGTGACCTTCAGCCCGAAGTACGCTTTCTCTATGGGCGCGGTGAACACACCCACCATCATCAGGGTAGTGCTAAAAGCAGCGACGACCATATAGGCCACCCCTTTTTGCACTAAAATGCCCGCCAGCGGGAACGCGATAAAGCCGGGCATGACGGTGGCGGAACCCAGAAGAGACGCCAGAGCCATAGCTGTGAATTTATTATCGCTGCCGAGGTAACGTGAAATGACTTCATCCGGTATGAGATAAAGGACAACGGAAATGAGAACAATCATGAGCAAAAAGGCCGGGAGAATCCTGATAAATCGTCGGGCAGCGATTTTCAACGACCGGATTGTCTTCTCACGGCTGACAATAAGTGAAACCAGCAGGGCTAACCCGGCGACAATATACAGATACATTTACTTAATGCAGCTTAATTCTATGGGCGACTGAAGGAAATTCCCGAATTCATCTACAGCATTACGCTGATTACTTAAATCCTACACCGGCAGGTCTATGGTATAGTTCTTCAGCGTGTCTTTGATGATGGCCGCTGTCTTCTCGTCTGGTTCGGTGAGCGGCAACCGCAGCTTGCCCACGCGGAAACCGACCTGATTCACGGCGTACTTCACCGGTATGGGATTCGAAATCATAAACATGGCGTTGACCAGTGGGAGAAGGTTACGGTGAATGGCCGCCGCCTCGGCAACTTTGCCGCCGATGAAGCTGTCAATCATCTGCTTTATCTGTTTCCCCACCAGATGCGAGATCACGCTTATAATACCGTAGCCGCCAATGGCCATGATGGGAAAAGTATCCTGGTCATTGCCGCTCCAGACGAAGAAATCGTCGCCGGTCTCCTGGATGATTCTGGCGCTCTGCTCAAGGTTGCCGCTCGCTTCCTTCACCCCGATGATATTGTCGATTTTGCTCAGCCGGATAACGGTTTCGGCGGTCATATTGACCACGGTGCGCGAGGGCACGTTGTACATGATGCAGGGCAAACTGGTGCTTTCCGCCACCGTCTTGAAATGCTGGTATAACCCCTCCTGAGTGGGCTTGTTATAATAAGGCACCACCAGCAGGCAGGCATCAACGCCTATTTTCTCCGCTTCCCTGGTCGCCTCAACAGCTTCAGCGGTACTGTTGCTGCCGGTGCCGGCGATAACGCTCCCTTTACCACCGGCTGCCTCCTTTATTTCCCGGAAAAGGCGGTACTCTTCCGCCCGCACCAGAGTGGGCGATTCCCCGGTGGTACCGACGACCAGCACGCCATCACTCCCCGAAGCAAGCAGGGCAAGCGCCAGTTTTTTAGCCTGTTCATAGTCCACCTCCCCTTTTTCATCGAAAGGGGTAACCATAGCCGTTATCAATCTTCCCAGTTCTTTCATTTTGCCACCTCTCGTGGTTTTATCCAGTCCCGCTTGATCATTTCCTCGGCAATCTGGACCGCATTCAACGCCGCTCCCTTGCGCAGGTTGTCGGCGACAATCCACATAACCAGACCATTGGGGTGGGAAGTATCACGGCGGATACGGCCGACGAACACCTCATCGGTGCTGGCCGCCATCCAGGCGTGCGGATAGAGGCTGATGGCATTATCATCCAGTATCTTCACTCCCGGCGCCCCGACAAGAATGCGCTCGACATCATCGGGCATCATCGGCGAGGAAAATTCCGCCCATACGGCTTCACTGTGCCCAATGAGCACTGGCACGCGCACACAGGTCGCCGACATGGCGATTTCACCGGCGTGCATTATCTTTTTTGTCTCCTCATCCATCTTCCACTCTTCCCTGGTATAGCCATCGTCGAGAAAGACGTCTATCTCAGGCAATACGTTGAAGGCAATCTGATGAGGGTAGACGTGGGGTATGGTTTTCTGCCCCTCCAGCACCTGCTTGCTCTGCACATTCAGTTCCTCAATCGCGGCCACACCGGTACCGGAGACCGCCTGGTAGGTGCTGACCACGATGCGCTTGATAGGATTGACCTTGTGCAACGGATACAGCGCCACGACCATCTGGATGGTGGAGCAGTTTGGATTGGCGATAATGCCACTGTGCCATTCAATATCTTCCGGGTTGACCTCGGGGACCACCAGTGGCACGTTGGGCTCCATGCGCCAGGCAGCGCTGTTGTCAATCACCACTGCGCCCGATTTCGCCGCCAGCGGTGAAAAATGGCGGCTTATCTCGGA
>CBFDCY010000184.1:0-2166 GCA_965603425.1 uncultured Dehalococcoidia bacterium
CTCACTCATCTGCAGGCCATAGTCACCTCACCCAGAGGACGAAAAATAGCCCAGGAACCCATTGTAACCGAGCGGGAGGGGCGGTATGTAATTCCCATCAAGGTGGAATGTCGGCGGCAGATAAGGGGGATTGTCCACGATGTCTCCAATACCGAAGCAACTGTGTTTATCGAGCCCTGGACAACCACAGAGACGCAGAACGAACTGCGCGAGCTGGTTGCGGCAGAGAAAGATGAAATAGAGCGGATACTGAAAACACTCAGTGCTGAAGCCGGGGCATTCCAAAGTGAAATTTCACGTAACATAGAACTGATTGCCGAGATTGACCTGGCGCTGGCCAAGGCCAGATATGCCAGGGAGACCAGAGCCACCGAGCCGATTATCGTGGCCGCTGTTAGAAGCACCAGGGTAGAGGGACATGAACCAGGTGGGGTATTCAGGCTAGTGGAAGCCCGGCATCCGCTGCTGGGAAAGAAGGCGGTGCCACTATCGGTCGAGATTGGCCGGGACTGCTCCGTCCTGGTCGTTACCGGGCCCAATACCGGTGGTAAGACGGTTGCCCTCAAGACGATAGGGCTGCTCAGCCTGATGGCGCTGGCCGGCCTGCCCATTCCGGCCCAGGCGGAAAGCCGCATTCCCCTTTTTCATGGCGTATATGCCGACATCGGCGATGAGCAGAGCATTGAACAGACCCTTTCGACTTTCAGCTGGCATATAGGCAATATCGTGCACATCATCAACAACGCCACGGCACAGAGCCTGGTGCTGTTAGACGAACTGGGCACCAACACCGACCCGGGCGAAGGCTCGGCCCTGGGCCGCGCTATCCTTCTCCATTTCCTATCAAAGGAAACGATGACCGTAGCCACCACTCACTACACCGAGTTAAAGGCGTTGGCTCACGCTACCGACGGTATGCAAAACGCAGCTCTGGATGTGGACCCTGTTACGATGGCGCCTACCTATCACCTGACAGTAGGTATCCCGGGCGGCAGCAATGCTCTGGCTACAGCATCGCGCCTGGGGCTGCCCGCGGAGATTGTCAGCCGCGCCCGGAACATGCTTTCCAAAAGGGCTCAAGAAGTTGAAGCCTTGCTCACCCACCTGGCGACCGAGCAGAAAAATGCTGAATCGCTCCGCCACAGTCTGGAGAAAGAACTGAGTGAAGCGGAACAGAACGGTGCGGACCTGAAAAACAAGCTCCGCCAGTTAGAAGAGGAGAGGCGAAGAATCATCAAGCAGACACGTGACCAGGTAGTCCGCGAGGCTGCCGAGCTACAGATGGAAATTCGTGGAGCGGCAGCGGATTTGCGCAAGGAAAAATCCCGGGAAAAAATCGAGCAGGCTAAAAAGGCGCTGGCCGAAGCACAGGAGAAGCTGGATGCCGAAGTATGGCAGGCCAGGCCGGCGAATGAGATGGAGGAAGCAGAAGCCGGGGCAGGTCCAATCGCCAACGGTGATACCGTCTGGCTGAAAGAGGCTAACGTACCGGCCACAGTACTGTCAGTATCTGAGGAACGCGGGCTCGTCGAGGTCCAGGCCGGGAAAGTGAAGATGACTCTCAGGCTGGATGGCGTGGAAAAGAGGATACCATCAACTGGTGTGGTGAAGACAGTTGGTGCCCTGATAAGGAGGGAGATGAGCAAGCCCGGGGTCTCCCCTGAGCTTGACCTGCGGGGAAAGAGGGCCGAGGAGGTTGAGCCGTTGCTGGATGACTACCTTAACGAAGCGTCTTTGTGCAGCTTGAGCCAGGTTCGCATCATTCACGGTATTGGCACAGGCACCGTGCGCCAGATTGTAAGGGAGATGCTGGTCTCTCATCCATTAGTGGCATCTTTCCGGCCCGGGGAACAGGGCGAGGGTGGTGATGGCGTTACTATAGTCAGTATGTAGCTGGAGTATACCGGTTGACCGGGTGATTGAGATTATGCTGGTATCAAGAAAATTGCATCTGGGCAGGTCGAAGGCGCTCGGATTTCTGGATGAGCTGGCCTCGACTGAAGGTAAAGCGACATCGGTGTATTTCCCCCCGGGAATAGCAGCAGCACGTGTTGAAACCCGGCTAGAAAAGGTAGTTGGGCCGGTTGACATACCGCCGGGCGTAGCTGAGACTATTGCCGCCTCGAAGATGGGAGCAGCGTTTTTCTGGAGTCAGCTGCAGATGTA
>CBFDCY010000185.1:0-2163 GCA_965603425.1 uncultured Dehalococcoidia bacterium
CGCGCTTGATATGTTCGACGCCGGCGTTGCTGGTCATGATGATGACGCAGTTCTTGAAATCGACCGTTCGGCCGTGGCCATCGGTCAAGCGTCCGTCATCCAGAAGCTGAAGGAGGCTGTTGAAGACCTCGGGATGTGCCTTCTCTATCTCGTCAAGAAGGATGACGCGGTAAGGACGCCGTCGTACTGCCTCGGTGAGCTGGCCGCCTTCCTCGTAGCCAATATAGCCCGGAGGGGCGCCGATGAGCCGGGAAACCGTGTGCCGCTCCTGGTACTCTGACATATCGAGGCGGACCATGGCGTTCTCGTCGTCAAAGAGGAACCAGGCAAGAGTGCGGACGAGCTCGGTCTTGCCGACGCCGGTCGGTCCCAGGAAGACAAAACTGCCGATGGGACGCCTCGGGTCCTTCAGTCCGGCACGGCTGCGGCGAATGGCTTCGGAGACGGCGGTGACCGCCTCCTCCTGGTTAATCAACCTTTCGTGGATTCTGTCTTCCATGTGGAGCAGTTTCTCCGCCTCGCCCTCCAGCATCTGGGAAACGGGGATGCCGGTCCAGCTGGAGATTAGCTGGGCGATGTGTTCTTCGTTCACCGTCTCACTGATTTTTTCCTGCTTCTGCCACTCGCTCTTGGCCTGGTTATATTCCTGTTCCAGCTTGAGTCTTTCCGCCTTGAACTGGGCTGACTGCTCATAGTCCTGTCGTTGAGAAGCAGCTTCCTCTTCATTGGTCAATTGTTTCAATTGCTGCTCAAGCGACCGTATTTCCGGGGTGGCACTTTCCGTATCAATGCGAATCTTGCTCGCTGCCTCATCGATAAGGTCAATTGCCTTGTCCGGTAAATGTCTGTCTGAAATATATCTCTGGCTGAGGCGGGCGGCGGCCTCCAGGGCTTCATCGGAGATTTTTATTTTGTGGTGTGCTTCGTACCTGGGCCTCAGGCCTTTTAATATCTCCAGGGTGGCGTCAACCGTTGGCTCACCCAGGAATATCGGTTGCAGGCGCCGCTCCAGCGCCTTGTCTTTCTCGATGAACTTGCGGTACTCATCAATGGTGGTGGCACCAACGCACTGCAGTTCGCCGTGAGCCAGTGCCGGTTTCAGCATGTTGCTGGCGTCAATGGCACCCTCGGCAGCTCCGGCGCCAACCACGGTGTGAATCTCATCGATGAAAAGAATGACCTCGCCTTGAGCCTGGCGGACTTCATCCATAACTGCCTTGAGTCGCTCTTCGAATTCGCCGCGGAACTTGCTGCCCGCCACCAGGGCACCCATGTCAAGCGCGATGACACGTCGCCCTTTGAGAGAATCGGGGACATCATCGGCGGCGATTTTCTGGGCCAATCCCTCGGCGATGGCGGTCTTGCCCACGCCGGCCTCACCGACGACCACCGGATTGTTCTTGGTACGCCGGGTGATAACCTGCATGACCCGCTTGATTTCGTCCTCGCGGCCGATAACCGGGTCGAGCTTACCCTGTCGGGCAAACTCGGTAAGGTCGCGTCCGTATTTTTGCAGCGAACGATAGCGGCTCTCCGCCCTGGCATCGTCAACCCGGTGCCCGCCGCGGAGTTTCTGCAGGGCGCCGTAGACCTTTTCCTGGTCGACGCCGAGCTGTTTCAGAATGGAGGCGGCTTCGCCTCCTTCGGTAATGATGGCAATGAGCAGGTGCTCGGTGCTGATGTACTCGTCTTTCAGTCGATTTGCCTCTTCATCAGCCAGCTTGAGAAGCTGGGCGATGCGCGGTGTGGCATATATCTGCCCGGAATCATAGGTAACCTTGGGCACTTTACCCAGCGCCGTTTCCACCGACTGTTTTACCTCTGTGGCGTTGACATTCAGTTCATTTAATGCGTCACCGACCAGCCCCTTTTCCTGCTGGAGCAATGCCAGCAATACGTGTTCCACGTCCCACTGGCTGTGCTGATACTGACGGACGAGCTCCTGAGAACCTGTCAGCGCTTCCTGTGCCAGTTCAGTAAATCTCTCCTGTTTCATAGCTTACTTACCTCCTAACCTTTCCACCTCTGATTCAAGCCTTGCTATTTTATCCTGCATCTTGCTCATCCGCTGCACCAGGCGCAGGATGACCTCTACCCCGGCCAGGTTCACCCCCATGTCCTCGACAAGTGTCCTGACCCGGCGGAGCAGGTCGATATCTCTAT
>CBFDCY010000186.1:0-2152 GCA_965603425.1 uncultured Dehalococcoidia bacterium
ACTCCCAGCACCATTGAGGCGGCAATTGCTGAGACATAAGATTCATACAGGTCAGAGCCCATGCCGGCCACATCACCCACGTTGTCGCCAACGTTATCGGCAATCACCGCCGGATTTCTCGGGTCGTCCTCCGGGATGCCTTTCTCCACTTTGCCCACCAGGTCAGCACCGACATCCGCACTCTTGGTGAAGATGCCGCCCCCCGCCCTTAAAAACAGGGCCACCGATGATGCCCCGAAGGCAAAGCCCAGCCAGACGTGGCTGTCCTCCCAGATAAAGGCAACGATGGCAAGGCCGAGCAGCCCCAGCCCAACGACGCAGAAACCCATCACGGCGCCGCTGGAGAAGGCGATTTTCAGCGCTCTGGCCCAGCTGCCGATGGCGGCGTTAGCAGTCCTGGCATTGGCCAGCGTGGCGATGTTCATCCCCAGCCATCCCGCCAGCGCCGAGGTAAAAGTGCCGCAGAGGTAGGCGATGGCAACATATGGTTTCGGGTCAATGAATACCGCCAGGATGATGAATACCACCACGGTGAAGATGGCCAGGGTGAAGAATTCGCGGCGCAGAAAGGCCATTGCCCCCTGCCGGATGGCATGGGAGATTTCACGCATTTTTTCATTACCCGGGCTCTCGCGTACAATCGTGGCCACCAGATAACCCACAAAACCAAGAGCCAGCACGCCCGCCAGAATAATCAGTATACGCAGAACCGTTGCATCCATACTCTAGACCTCCTGAGATACGACTTTCAACATTAAAAAAGAAGGCAGGTCTACAACCGCCTTCTATAATTTCACTTCATTGTTGTTCGCTTGCTCACTGATGATGCTAGTTTAGCGCATTTTCCGACTACGGTCAATGAGCAATTACTTTTTGTCTCCTCTTATTTGTTCCAATTTGTTTTCCAGGTCTTTCTGCCTCATGATGAGAGTGAGGTCGCTGCGCGTTCTCTCCAGCACCCCGCGAACCATATCGGTGGTGCGCCTGAGTCCGCCGGTAATGGCATCGGGGAAGTCAATGGTTACCAGAATGCTGTAGGCATCGTCCATTACCCGCAGCAGCTCTTCGCCCCTGGATACATCGTCCCGCCTCATGCTGTCCAGCAGGTAACGCCTCAATTCTCCCACCGCCTCCCCCAGCCCGTTCAGGTAAGCGGCGTTATCAATGCCCAGTTCCTCAGGGGAAGGCATCGGCTTTCCGTTTACCACAGAGAGCAGAATGCTTCCCTCGGCATATTCCTTCTGCGCATCTCTGAAAAAGCCGGTGTTACTCAGTGCATTATAGTCGGCCACCGTTTGTTCCGCTTCGTTGAGCAATCTTCGGGCCGTCTTCAGCAGTTCCACCGCCCGCTCGAACTCCTGCCGGTGCACGGCACGAATCGCCTGGCTGCAGTTTCTAATCACCTCGCGACAGCCGGGCAATACTTTCTCCCGGGCCGCGTCCAGTTCGGTGAAATCGCGCCTTATCTGCTCGGCAATATCTTCCAGGTTATCACTTATACCGCTCACTTTTTTACCTCAACTTGTTCGCTTATCTGGCTGCGCCTCTGTCACGCCGCCAGTCGGCTCAGCAACTCCTTCTCTATCGTGTATAGCGAGAAGCGGGCCTGTTTGTAGCTGTCCGAATTCAGAGTCGTTTCCGGCAGTTTGGCCATTTCTTCCATAACCCGCAGCGACTCCTGCACTCGCCGCGAGTTGGCAATAATCACCGCCGCCAGGTCCTTTTGCCTGGCTTCACCCGGCACCTCAAGGTCTTTGCCAACATCGCCGGCGGCGTCCCTGGCCTGAATAAACTGCTGCTCCAGCGCCAACTCAACTCTCACCAGCCCGTGGCGCAGGTTTTTCAAGCTTTGGCTCAGGTCACCACTGTTGAGCACCAGACGGCTGACTTCTTCCAGGACGCGCAGGCCCTCGCCAATGCGGTTAAGATTGGCGTCAATGATGCGCAGCGTTGACCCGGGTAGCTTCTCCATTTTCAGGTGGGTTAATTCTAACACAGCCGATTAAGCGGGTAAAGCTGGCTGCGGTCTATATTTCACCAACGGCATTTTCGATAATCTCAATGCGCAGCGGCCGGTTCTGCCGGTCAATTTCGACGGCAACGAAATCGATTCGCCAGGAATCAGGTATATCGTCGTGTGTCTGAAGGTAGT
>CBFDCY010000187.1:0-2143 GCA_965603425.1 uncultured Dehalococcoidia bacterium
GCGCAACCTTGAACTCGAAATGGGCGGTGCCGGTTTCCCCGCCGGGCCGGTAGTAATTCACGATGCTGGCGCCCTTATTACGGATGGCGGTGCGCAGCGTCTGCTGAATGGCGTGATGAAGGCGTTCAAGCTCTTCCGGTGTCAGACTACTGCCGGACCTTAAGGGATTGATTTTAGCGGCAAACAGAGCTTCATCGGCGTACATATTGCCGATGCCGGCGATGACGGACTGGTCGAAGAGGAGCGCCTTGACGGGCGCTTTCCGGTTTTTAAGTCGCTGTGCCAGGACCTGCGGCGTAAACTCCGGCTCCAGAGGCTCCGGCCCAAGCTTCTGCGCGGCCATTTTCCAGTCACTGACCAGCCAGACCCGACCGAACTTGCGTGGGTCGCAGAAGAAGATGCGCGTGCCCCCGTCAAGATGGAAGATGGCACGGGTATACTTTGGCGGCTCTTTTGAGTCGTGGCCGAGCAGCAGCGAGCCGCTCATCTTCATGTGGATGACAAGCAGGTCGTCGGAATTCAGAGTAAGCGCAAGGTACTTGCCGTGACGGGAAAGGCCGGTGATTTTCTGCCCGACCAGACGGGAACGGAACTCATCTACCGAAGGGGTTTTAACTATGCTGTTCCACAGGATGGTGGTGTCGGTGAATGTGCGCCCCAGAATATGTGGGGCAAGCTCATTTTTTACCGTTTCTACCTCAGGCAGTTCGGGCATGTTATTCCATCTCCCCCCAGTTCTGGCCCTGCTTGGTGTCAACTTTCAGCGGTACGTTAAGCTGAATGGCCGAGGACATCACCTGGGGAACGAGCTCATTAATCGTCTTCATCTCTTCGTCAGGTACCTCAAGGACAAGCTCATCGTGTACCTGCAGTAGCATTTTGCTCTTCAATTGCTTTTTATTCATCTCTCGCTCAAGGTTTATCATAGCCACCTTGATGATGTCGGCCGAGGTGCCCTGCACCGGCATGTTGATGGCCATGCGCTCGGCGGCTTCCCGCACCTGGCGATTGGGCGAGTCGATTTCCGGAATGAAGCGACGTCTACCCAGGATGGTCTGCACGCAGCCGTTTTCCCGGGTCTGCCTTTTCGTGGCTTCAAGATATTCTTTCACCCCGGGGTATTTGGCGAAGTAGGCGGCGATGAACTGGGCCGCTTCTTCCCGTGAGAGCTCGGTGGCTTGCTCCAGTCCATACTCGCTCATGCCGTAGATAACGCCGAAATTCACCGTCTTGGCCAGGCGGCGCATGTCCGCGGTCACCTGTGACCGGTCGACGTTGAAAAGCTGGGCGGCGGTGGTGGCATGAATATCCTCGTCCTGCTGAAAGGCACGGACAAGGCCCGGGTCCTGCGATAAATGGGCCAGAGCCCGGAGGTCTATCTGCGAGTAATCCCCGGCGAACAGACGGTTTCCCTTCGGCGCGATGAAGGCACACCGTATCTGCTTCCCCATTTCACCGCGGATGGGGATATTCTGTAAATTCGGTTCGCTGGAGGAGAGCCGACCGGTTGACGTCCTTGTCTGGTTGAAGCTGGTATGCACCCGGCCGGTTTTAGCATTTATCAGGGCAGGCAGGGCGTCGATGTAGGTCGACCTCAGCTTCGCCAGCTGGCGGTATTCCTGTATCAATCCAATTATCTCGTAATCTTTGAGTTCTTCCAGTACGGATGCCTCCGTGGAATATCTGGACTTGCCTCTTCGGGGAGCCGGTATCTGAAGCTTATCAAACAAAATCTTTCCCAGTTGCTGGGGGGAGTTGATGTTGAACTCCTCCTCGGCTAGGGTGAATATTCGCGTTTCCAGTTTTGAAATCTGCTCACCAAGGCCTTTGGACATATCCTGCAGTAGCTCCTTGTCGAGGGCGATGCCGTTTCTCTCCATCCGAAGAAGCACCGGCACCAGGGGCATCTCAACGTCGGAGAAGAGCTGCCAGAGCCCCTGCCCCCGCAGTTCCCCGTCAAAGAGGTCGGCTAACCGGCGGGTCATATCGGCATCGGCGCAGGCGTAATCGGCCACTCTTTCTATCTCAATGTGGGACATAAGCAGCTGCTTGGAGCCGGTACCGATGAGGTCGGTAATGGGGGTCATGTCAACATTCAGTTTGCTGAAGGCAAGCGCTTTCAAGCCGAGTGATTTTTCTCCCG
>CBFDCY010000188.1:0-2129 GCA_965603425.1 uncultured Dehalococcoidia bacterium
GAACCGCCGTATTCGGCGATTTCCTCTCCCATCATAAAAACTTTGGGGTCGCGCTTCATCTCTTCGCGCAGCGCTTCCCGCAGTGATTCTCGAACGGTTAACTCTGGCATGCTTTCCCCCTTTTATCCTTTAAACGTAGATATCCTCAAGTGCTTCTTCGGGCGTGGGCTCGGGGCTTTCCTGGGCGAACTTGACCGCCTCATCCAGCTCCCGCAGCACGCTGTTTTCAATTTCATCCAGCTCGGCGTCCGTGGCCATCTTGTTCTGTACCATCTGCTGGCGCAGTCGCTTGATGGGGTCTTTCTTCTTCCATTCTTCGACTTCTTCCTTGGGCCGGTAGCTGGTACCGGGGTCGCCCATGTGGTGGCCGACGGTTCGATAGGTGTTGGCGACGATGAATATGGGGCCTTCACCTTTGCGGCACTTCTCAATCGCCTCGCGGGCTACCTCGGCAACGGCAATGGCGTCATTGCCATCGACGCTGACTCCGGGAATCCCGTAGCCTTTGGCGCGGTCGGCGAGATCGGTCAGGCGAGTGTAATCACGGGTGGGGGTACTCTGCTGGTACTGGTTGTTCGAGCAGACGAAGAGCACGGGCAGGGACCAGGCAGCCGCCAGCCCGATGCCTTCATGGAAAGCGCCTGAGTTGGTCGACCCGTCGCCGAAGAAAGCTACCATTATGCTGTCCCGGCCCTGCATCTTGAGAGCGGCACCGACGCCGGCGGCGATGGGAAGGCCGTCACCGACGATGCCCGTGGCGCCGAGGATATTGCGTGACACGTCGGCGATGTGCATGGAGCCGCCTTTGCCCTTGCAGTAGCCGGTCTTCTTGGCGAAGAGCTCGGCCATCATCCGGTCGAGCTGGGCACCCTTGGCGATGATGTCGCCATGGCCGCGGTGCGTGGTTATGGTGTAATCATCTTCGCGGAGACAGGCGCAAACTCCCGCCGGGACGGCTTCCTGTCCGATTGAGGGGTGGACAAAACCGGGCAGGCCTTTGCGGTACTCGGTTATGGCCCTTTCCTCAAAAAAGCGAATTTTCACCATGTTGGTGTAAATTTCTTTCAGCTTGGCAGCATCCATTTCTGGCATATCTTACCTCCTCCGAAATTACAACTGGAGTTGAATTCCACAGTAAGATTATCATAATGCGGTTTACAGGGTCAAGATTGACCTTGCAGACTTTCAAACTGGGAGAGTATAATCCTTGTAACCCATTTTTACCAAGGTCTCTAATATAAAACAGGAGGTATGCTGGTGAAAATCACTGACCTGCGTGTTTTCCAGACCCAGGGCGCACACGCCAACTGGACATTTGTGAAAATATATACCGATGAAGGTCTTACTGGAGTGGGGGAAGCCAGCCTAGAGCGCTTCAACGACGTGGTCGCCAAGGCAGCCGAGTCATTAAAAGATTTCCTCGTCGGCAAGGACCCTTTCCAGATTGAATATATCTGGAATTCCATCTACAAGAGCACCTTCTGGCACGGCGGGGTTATCATACTCAGCGCGCTCAGCGCGGTGGAGCAGGCGCTGTGGGACGTCAAAGGGAAGGCGCTCGGCGTGCCCATTTACGAGTTTCTCGGCGGCAAGCTCCGGGATAAAGTGAGGGCCTACGCCAATGCCTGGGCCTTCCAGAAAATAGTGACCGAGGTGACCGCCGAGGATACCCCGGAATCAATTGCCGAGAACGCCCTGAAAATGGTGGATAAAGGCTTTACCGCCATGAAATGGGACCCGTTCCGTGAGGGAGGACAGGTCATTCCCAAGTCGGAGGAGGAGTACGCCATCGCCTGCGTCAAGGCGGTGCGGGAGGCAGTTGGGCCGTCTGTGGACATACTCGTTGAATGTCACGGTCGCTTCAACATGCACAGCGCCATACGCATGGCGCAGAAACTGGAGCCGTTCGACCCCTTCTTCTACGAAGAACCCATCCCGCCGGATAACATCGATGCCGTGGCTGAGGTGCAGCGGTCGATAAACCTGCCTGTGGCCACCGGTGAACGCCTCTTCACCCGCTGGGAGTTTCGTGTTTTACTGGAGAAACAGGCGGCGCGCATCATTCAGCCTGACATCTGCCACGTGGGCGGTTTTATGGAATTGAAGAAGATTGCGGCCATGGCTGAGGC
>CBFDCY010000189.1:0-2122 GCA_965603425.1 uncultured Dehalococcoidia bacterium
TCGGTGACCTCTACGAAGTGATACCGAAGTTGATGAAAAAGATAAAGGAGTACCGTTATGAGCATGGTTAGTGATTTGGCGGACATTGTGGGGGAAGACTGGGTAATAACGAATCGGGAACAGGCGGCGCGATATCTCGCCGATGAAACAGCGGACGCCATCCGTCCCAGGCCAGCCGAAAACGTGGTGCTTATCAAGCCGTCAAGTGCCGAGGAAGTAGCCGAGGTCTTAAAGCTGGCCAACCGTGAGAAAACTCCGGTTTTCGTAAGAGGCGGCGGCACAGGCATATGCGGTGGTGCTGTGCCGATTGCCGATGGAATACTCCTGTCGACGGAGAGGCTAGATGGGGTTCTGGAAGTTGATAAAGACAACCTGATGGTCGTTGCCGGAGCGGGAGTACCGTTTGGCAACATGCTGAAAGCGGTGGAAGAAGCCGGCCTTTTCTTCCCGCCTCACCCCGGGGATGAGGGCGCACACGTTGGAGGTCTCGTTGCCTGCAACGCTGGAGGGACAAGGGCCGTAAAATATGGCGTTATTCGTAACTTTGTGAGGGGACTCGAAGTGGTAACCCCTACCGGCGACATAATAAACCTCGGCGGTAAGCTGCTCAAGAACAATCAGGGGTTCGACCTTATGCATCTGCTCATTAACAGTGGCGGTGCCCTGGGTGTGATAACCAGAGTGATTTTCCGGCTTTGCCCCAAATTCAATAGCAGCGGCACACTGATAGTTTCGTACGATGAACGCCATAGAGCTATTAACACCGTTCCCCAGATACTGCAGAGCGGCGTAGTCCCCCTCGCTATTGAGTATGTCGAGCGAGACGTCATTGAAATATCGGCGAAGAGGCTGAATATGGAGTGGCCGGCGAAAAAAGGCAACACCTTTTTAATCGTTATCCTGACCGGAGATAGTGAGGACGAGGTGTATGCGCAGGGGGAGAAGGTATCCACTATATGCGAGGGAAATAATGCCGTCGATATCCTGATTGCCGAAAGGCGGGAGGAGCAGGCTAATATACTGAAGATAAGAAGCGAGGTTTACTCGTCGTTGAAAAGCAATATTGCCGATGTGCTGGATATCACGGTGCCTCCGGCAAGTATCGGCGAAATGATGGACAAGGTTGATGAAATCGCCGCCAAATTCGATATCAAGATACCAACCTATGGGCACGCGGCTGATGGAAATCTCCATCCTCATCTAATGGCCGATTTAGTGGAAAAGGGGCTGCTCAGAGAGGTAAAAAGGCGGGTATATGAGGAAGCAATCAAGATGGGTGGCGTTATCACTGGCGAGCACGGACTCGGGGTTATCAGGCTTCCCGACCTTGACCTGTATCCCGACAAAAAAATGTGGGAATTGATGCGTGGAATTAAAACGGTCTTCGACCCAAACAACATACTCAGTCCCGGAATTGGTGTATTATAGCCTGCGATGAGGTGATTGAATGAGATATTACAGCTTTTAATGTATGGACAGGTGAGAAGCCTGTCCGAAGGAGAAGATTATGAGTTCGTTGCAGCAGATATCATCTGAGCCCATCCCCGAGGCCGTTGAAAAGGCGTTCCTGATGAAGTTGCGTTCGAAGATGTTCAACGACGCTGTCTTGTTGATGAAAACCGTTCGGGCTATTCAAAAGAAGTACGGCGACGACGGCGTAGAGGCAATTCATCATGCCTTCAAAGAGGTGGCCGCTGAAAGGGGTGAGAAGATGGCACGCGAGGCAGGCGCCTCCACCTTAAAGGATTTCTGCTCTGCGCTCGAAGCGGGATGTGCCGGCAGCCACGAATGGCGCAAAGTCGAGGACACGGATAAGCGGCAGGCTTATCGTTTCACGGGGTGCATGTGGGCAGAGATATTCGCCGAGCTGGACGCTCTGGATATCGGTTTCTGGTTGTGTGAGGGAGATGCTCCCATGGCCTCAGCGTTCAACTCTGCCATTGGCTTCCAGCGAACAAAGACGCTGATGGAAGGTGACGATTGCTGTGACCACATATTTTACATGAAAAAGGAGGAATGAAATGGAGCGCAAAAAGATAACTTCACAAGACCTGCTGACTAAGAAGGAACAGGGCCAGAAGATAGTACGGGTGGTATGCTATGACTACCCGATGGCGTTGCT
>CBFDCY010000190.1:0-2079 GCA_965603425.1 uncultured Dehalococcoidia bacterium
ACTGCTCCAGCCCGCATTGCCCCCCGCCGCCGATGGAGCCGACGCACCCCATCATCGAATCGCTGCCGCAGTCCACCAGTAGTCCCTTCTCCTGGTATTCTTCGGTCGCATCTTCGGCAAGGCGTTCGTATTTTTTCACAAAGTCTGGCGTGCCGGACTGCATGAAGTTGCCTACCCAACCACCGGTATAGACGAAGTTCAGATTCTTCTTACCCATCCTGAGCAGGTACAACAACGAAAACTGCTCCATTTCCGGCTCCAGCCACTTCTTGACTTTCCAGCCCCCGGTTTCTTTCAGTATCCACTCCAGCACCTTCTCCTGATACTCAATATCCCGCTGGCTCATGCCCACCAGCACCAGCTGGAATGATATCCTCATTTCTTCAGTGACTTCTTTTACCTCCCGCTTCTGCACAAACTCCTCTATGTCATCAAGCGATTTGGTGGGGTCCTGGTAGAGCATCCAGAAAGCCGGACCCAGGTCCGCACCCAGCATGGTCCACTGTCGATGCGCATAGTAACCTATCTCGTTATCGTACAGTCTGTAATAAGCCTCGAACAGGCCTTCCCAGTCCTTGAAGCCCAAAGTGTATGCCCTGAAGTTTCCGGGCAACGGAGAGCGGTAAGCGGGTGGGGTACCCTCAACAGGCAACTCCGTCGGTCCCGGCCAGGGAGACAGCTTCACGGCGCATTTGGTATATACGCCCAGACCACCTCTGGCTCCCAGCGCTCCCCTGACGATACCCCTCATGCTCGGGCCCGGGCCTTCAGCACAGAACCAGCCGCACCCGGAACCGATGGAGCCTGTTCTTAATATTTCACCATTGGGCATAACCCACTCCGCCCCCAGCAGGTTCTCCCTGAGCTCGCCGGTGTAAATCGAGGTGCCGCCGCTTCCGTGATAACAGGTAGCGCCGACTAAGGTAGAGCAGCTGGCCCCGGCGCCGGTCACGGTGCAATTCAGCCCCCGTTTCATCACCTCTGCCTGGAGAACACCGGCGATAGCATACGGCTCTATCACGGCGAACATGTTCTTCTCATCAATCTCAAGGATACGGTCCATACGCCGCATATCCAACTGGATAACGCCCTCAGTAAAGGGAGCACCGTAAAAGTACCATCCCGTGGAATAGGCTTTTACTTTTATCTTGTATTTGTTGCAGGTTCTTACTATCGCCTGGACTTCTTTGGTACTGCCGGGCAATAAAGCGGCCTCCGGCCGGGGCATGAACTTGCTCTGGTTGGGACGGACGGTTTCAGCCAGCCACTGGTAAGCGTATGAGTCCATTACAGCGGGGTCTTCTGAGATATATCTGGGGCCTACTATATCTTCCAAAGCACGGTACGCGTCTCTTGATAATGCCATTTTCTGCTCCCTTCCGTTGTTATAGCGCCATCTGAACAAGGTCTATAATGTCATAGACCTGGATTTTTTCGTCTTGGCTTTTGACCGTATCGGCAAAGTTCCCTTCACACCACGGGCAGGCACTGACTATCGCCTCTGCACCAGTGGCCTTTGCCTCGGTAAGCCTTTCTGCGGCGGTCCAAGCGGCAAAGTCCGGGTATGCTTCCAGTACCCCGCCGCCGGCACCACAACACCAGGCATACTCTCTGATTCTTTCCATCTCCACCAGCGCTAGACCTGGTATACTGTTTAAGACGTTCCTCGGGGCATCGTATATCCCCCAGGCACCGGTATACCTGGGTCTGCTCGGTTTCCACACCGGAATCTGCCCGTATATTTTCTCTCTAGTGCCCTGCCAGGGCACATACGACTCGCCCAGCCTGCCAAGGTGACAGGGGTCATGATAGGTGACGGTCAAAGGCACACTCTTGGTCAGCTTTATCTTGCGTCTTCTGATAAGCCGGTCGATGTATTCCGTCACGTGAACAACCTCAAGGGTGAGGCCTGTTTCACGATAAAGCCGGTTGAAGGTGTAATAACACTCAGCACATGGTGTCACCACCGTCTTGACTCCGGCTTTAATCCATGCCCGGGCGTTTCTTCTGGCAGCTGCCTTCAACTCTTTACGATATCCCCACTGGTAAGCCCTGCCGCCGCAACACGATTCGTTCTTC
>CBFDCY010000191.1:0-2026 GCA_965603425.1 uncultured Dehalococcoidia bacterium
CTGATGAATTCAGGGTCACGGAATATGCCTTCTCCTGCGACAAGCTGATAAATGTGCCGGTGATGAAAACGCACTACCAGACCACGGTCACGCTGGCGATGAAGAACCTCAAGGGCTGCCTGAAACGGGAGGACAAGCCCCGATTCCATCAGCAAAAAGACTTGAACCGGGCCATCGTTGAGCTAAACAGGATAGTCAGGCCGACGTTGAATATAATCGACGCCACCGCCAGAACCATCGGTAGTGTTGGTTCTTCCGCCCGCACTCAGCCCATCGGCACGCCCCTGCTCCTGAGCAGCGCTGATGCGGTGGCCGTGGACGCGGTCGGTTGCGCTCTCATGGGCATCGACCCCAATACCGTGCCCACGGTAACCCTGGGCGCGGCGGCCGGGCTGGGGGAAAACGACCTGACCAGAATCGATATCATCGGCGAAGAGCTGAAACGACTGAAATTCAAGGTCAAGCTGCCTCAGGAGCAGTTACGCCAGAGTTTTCCGCAGCTTGAGATAAGCGGCATCGACGGGGCGTGCAGCGGCTGCCTCATCCCGCTGCTTTCCGAACTCCTCATGTTTAGCGAGCGCGGCGCAAGGCTAAAAATGCCACTGCGTATCTGCCTCGGTACTGACCCCAATATACCCGCCGACAGAGCGTACCTGCTGGTCGGTGATTGTACCCTTACCGGTGGAGAAGAGGCAAAATGCGCCGCCGGCTGCCCGCCGGTTCGCGAAGACATTCACCAGCGCCTGACCGCCTTTTTTAAATAAGGACGAAACCGGCTTCAGTCCCTCTGGCCAAGTTCCGCTATTCGATTATCTTCACGCCCAGGCTGTGCTTGGTGATGTAGTCCCAATCATATTCCACGCCCAGACCAGGACCCTGAGGCACCTGAATGCAGCCGTTCTTATCGATAGCATCCAGGCCATCCTTGTAGCCACCCTTGAAGACGGGCGCCTGAGGTGCAAAAGACGCCTTGGGATGGACCAGTGCCATCTCGTAGTAGTTCATGTTCTGTATCGCCGCCATCAGTTGGCGCCGTTCCGGACCGGCCGGAGCGTGCATCTCCACGTCGAGGCCAAAGCCTTCGGCGGCGTGGGCTATCTTCATCACGGCAGTGATACCGCCGTCGATGTCAGGGTCGCCGCGCACGAAGTCGGTGCCATCAGCCACGATGAAGTCGACATGCTGCTCCAGGCCCCGCACGTGCTCCAGCTGCAAAAGGGGTGTCCTCACCAGCTGCCTCAACTTGCGATGCGCAAAGGCCGAGATACCGCCGTCCCGGTAGGGGTCCTCCCACCAGAAGAACTTCTCCTCGTCGCAGGCCCACCCCATCTTGAGAGCATCGCCAAAGGTCTTGGGGGCACAATATGGGTCGAGCATCAGGTCCATCTTACCCCCCACCCGCCTGCCGACCGCGTGGATGGTATCCACAATCCTGCTGACCGGACCGTCCGCCCAGGGATGTATCTTGAACCCGGGATACCCCATTTCCAGGCACTGCTCGGCGAAATCAGCAAAAGCCTCCGGGCTATTCAGCCCTCCCGGGTGATCGTCTGCGGTGTGCGTACTGGCATAACAGGGAAGGTCGATACGGTTGCCGCCGAGAAGCTCATAAATGGGAGCCCCGTAATACTTGCCGGCCAAGTCCCACAGAGCGATGTCTATCTGGCTCAGCCCCAGGCGGGCACGCTGACGTAATTCCAGCTTGAGGTCATTGTATATCCCCTCCCGGTCCAAGGCGTTTCGGCCTATCAATATTTGACCATACTCAGGGATAGCCATCCAATCAGCCGCCGCCCAGGAACCCACATACTCTCCGGTAACCCCTTCATCGGTAATGATTTTCAGGGCATGAGCTCCCAGGGTTATGGTGGCACCGGGTTCATAGGCGAAGAGGGTATGACCGGGAAGCGGGGCAAGGTCTTTTAGCTGATAATCAAACCTGTGTATCTCCATTCTCTTGATTCTGGGTTTGTCCTTCATTTATCTCCTCCTGAATATATTATTTGATATTGATACGGCCAATGGC
>CBFDCY010000192.1:0-2010 GCA_965603425.1 uncultured Dehalococcoidia bacterium
CAGGACTCCCATCTCTGCCAGCTCCAGATTCGCCTGGAGGTACAGGGTCTCGTGCCTGGTGGTGGGGAAGCCGAATTCCGATTGAAAAACGCCCATCTCATTCAGGTAAAGGTTAATCAGCGTTTTTTCCATCTTGGACAGGCCAAGCTTGGCGGTCTGCACCCCATCGCGGTTGGTTACGTCAATAAAATAAATCTTCGGCATCTGGCTATTTACCTGTGGGAAACGTTAGTGGTTGGTTTTCCGGTCGGGTCACGGTTGAACATATAATTATAGCATAAATTACCCGACACGGGTAATCGTGTCAATGGAGGGTACTATGGTGAGTTTGACACCCGTAAAGTGGAATGCTACATTAAAAACAGGAGTGATTGCGGAATCAGGCAGGGTTGAGTCCTGATTTGTTCATTTCGCCTGACCGGGTGTACCCATGAATGTGGGCATGTGCAAGATAAACCTTCGCCTGCCGGAAAATATGTCCCTTAAAGGCAAACGGCAGGTGCTGAAATCCATAATCGGTCGTGTCCGAAACAAATTCAATGTCTCCGTGGCGGAAGTGGGCAACCACGACCGCTGGCAGCTGGCGACCATCGGTATCTGCTGCGTCAGCAATGAAAATCGACACGCCAACGAAATGCTGTCCAAGGTCGTTGATTTCGTGATTAACAGTCGGTTTGAGGTCGAAATTCTCGATTACGAAATCGAGATACTGCCTGTCTAGTGAAGGAGGGTCGCGTTGGATACATTGGCCTTCCTGCATCATCTTCAGTCCCAGGCCACCTTTGCGGGCCAGATAGCCCATGTGGAGCATATACGCGCCCGCCGCGCGGAGCATGCAGACCTTGAAAGGCCATTAACTCCGGAACTGCTGGAGCGGCTGCAGGCTCAGGGGTTATTTCCTCTCTATACGCACCAGGTGGAAGCGGTCAATAAGATAAGAGCCGGGCGGAACGTCATGGTGGCTACTTCCAGCGCCAGCGGCAAGACCCTCTGTTACAATATCGCGGTTGCCGAGGCACTCCTGGCAGACCAGGGAAGCCGTGCCATCTATCTCTTTCCGACGAAGGCGCTGGCGCAGGACCAGCTGCGTGATTTACATAAAATATTCACCCCCGACCTTTTCCAGGCGGAGGAACTGGACACGTTTGATGGCGATACGCCAAAAGGGGAGCGGGCGGAAATCAGAAAGCGCGCCAGGGTAATCCTGAGCAATCCCGATATGCTTCATCTGGGCATTTTGCCCAATCATCAGTACTGGTCGAGGCTGCTGCGCCATCTAAAATACGTGGTGGTGGATGAGGCTCATACCTATCGCGGCGTCTTCGGTTCACACGTGGCCGGAGTGCTGCGCCGGCTGCGCCGTCTGTGCCGACTCTACGGTTCTGAGCCACAGTTCATTTGCTGCTCGGCGACCATTGCCAACCCCGGTGAACATGCCGAGCAACTGGTCGGGCTGCCTTTCGAGGTGGTTGACCGTGACGGTTCGCCCAACGGAGGCAAGGATTTTGTTTTCTGGAACCCGCCGCTGATTGATGAGGCGAAGAGCGTGCGCCGCAGCGCCAACAGCGAGGCCACCCACCTGTTTACCGAACTGGTAAGCCAGAACATCCGCACGCTGACCTTTACCCGTACCCGCCGTCTTACCGAACTGATTTACATCTACTCAAAAGAAAGGCTGGCCGAGATAAGTATCGGCCGGCCACCGCAGATAATGCCGTACCGCGCTGGCTATCTTCCGGAAGAACGCCGCAAGATTGAGCGGGAGCTATTCAGCGGACAGCTCGCGGGCGCGGTGGCGACGAATGCGCTGGAGCTGGGCATAGATATCGGCGACCTTGACGCAACGGTACTGGCGAGTTATCCGGGCACCATCGCCAGTACCTGGCAGCAGGCAGGCCGCAGTGGGCGGAGTCGGGAACAGTCGATGAGCTTCCTGGTGGCGCTGAACAACCCGCTGGACCAGTATTTTATGAGGCATCCGGATTCATTTTTCGGGAAAAATTTCGAAAA
>CBFDCY010000193.1:0-1992 GCA_965603425.1 uncultured Dehalococcoidia bacterium
AACGTCCTGCTCGGTTACAAGGTGGAAAATGGTAAAATAGTGGGCAGAGTGAAGGATACCATGGTCTCCGGGAATGTCTATCGGGTGCTGAAGGACATCGCTGCCTTCGGCAGTCAAGCTAGGTGGGTGGGCGGCTTTTTACAGACCCCGCACATATACTGCCCCGATGTATCGGTGGCCAGCAAGGGATAGCTTTTATAGCAGCAGTCTGCTTATATTGGTTTCCTTTAATATAATGAAGAGAGGTGGGGTGAAATGAATGAGTCAGTCAGGCTTCACGTTCGTCCCAGGTTAAAAACACCGAACATGCTCGCCGCCTGGCCGGGCGTCGGGAACGTTGCCTTGATTGTGGCCTCTTACCTTCAGAGAAAACTTGCTTTCAAAGGGCTCGGTGAAATTGAGCCGTCTTACTTCTTCGACCCTGTCGGCGTGGTGGTCAAGGATAACGTGGTTGAGGAGCCGAAGTTCCCGCAGAGCAAGTTTTACTACTGGAAGAACAAGGGTGAAGGGAGCGACCTCATTATATTTAACGGCGAGGACCAGCCGGCAGCCAAGGGATATGAACTGGCCAACTGCGTTCTTGATGTTGCGGAGAGGTTTAAGGTGTCGAGGATATTTACCTGTGCCGCCGCGATGACCCGCATTCATCATAGCGAAACACCCGGCGTACTGGGCGTGGCGACCAACCCATCGGCGGCGGCCATTTTTAAAAAGTACGACCTGATAAATGCCGGTAACCTGCAAATTGCGGGGCTGAACGGGTTGCTGCTGGGGGTGGCCAAGGAACGGGAGATTGAAGGCATCTGCCTGCTCGGGGAGGTGCCGGTGTACGCCACTCGCATTCAGAACCCGATGGCGGCGCTGGCGGTACTCGAGGTGCTGACCACGATGCTCGGCGTGGAGATTGACCTTGACGAACTGGCGCAATTGGCTGTGGAGGCGAAGCAAAGAATGAAGCAGGTAGCCCAGCAGGCGATGGGCGAGTATATTGACTATTTTACCGAGCCGATATGGGAGAGTGGCGAGGAAGAGGATAACGATGAGGAGTAATCAGAGGACAGAGAGCGATGCTGGGCACCAGGGTAAGATTGCGTGAGAAAAAACTAACCGATGCCCGCAACGATTACCGGTGGCAGGCCGACCCTGAACTGGCTCGGCTTGACGCCATGCCCCTGATTGACGTCTCTTTCCCCCGCTACCTGCTTGACTACACGGCATTGATGAGTAATCCTTCCCCGAAACGCCGTACCTTTGCCATAGAGACTCTTGACAGCAGGCACATTGGCAACTGCGTGTATTACAACTTTGACCGGGAGAAAGGTGAGGCGGAGGTGGGGATTATGATCGGTGAATATGACTGCTGGGATAAGGGCTATGGCGCGGATGCTGTGGCCACTCTAGTGGACCATATATTTCATGAAGTCGGCCTTCAGCGAGTCTACCTGAAAACTCTGGACTGGAACGAGCGGGCGCAGCGGTGCTTCCTGAAATGCGGCTTTATCCCCTGTGGGCAGCTGGTGAAAAACGGGTATCAATTT
The DNA here is from genome assembly GCA_965603425.1 of uncultured Dehalococcoidia bacterium. Taxonomy (GTDB): domain Bacteria; phylum Chloroflexota; class Dehalococcoidia; order Dehalococcoidales; family RBG-16-60-22; genus E44-bin89. The sequence goes on from CBFDCY010000193.1 coordinate 1,539, forward strand.
GTGCTTATGGAGATGAGTCGAGAGAGCTGGGAAAAGGCCAGGATCAGATTAAAGGAGTCGGTTTTTTGAAAGCGATTTATACTTCGCCGATAGACTGGCTGGAAAATCGCGTGCGTATCCTTGACCAGAGCCGGCTGCCTGATGAGGAAGCCTATCTGGAGCTGGAGGACTACCGTGACGTCGCTTCAGCCATCACAGAATTGAAAATAAGGGGTGCCCCGGCTATCGGAGTGGCTGGAGGCTATGGAGTCGCCCTGGGGGCATTAAAAATTGAATCTGCGCAAAAAAGCGATTTTTTGAAGAAGCTGGATGTGGTGATGGCGACAATCGCGGCCACCCGCCCCACCGCCCGCAACCTCTTCTGGGCGATTCAGCGCATGCGGAAGGCGGCTGAGGGTATCGATGACGTGGACAGGATAAAAGCGGCGCTTCTTAAGGAGGCGGTGAAGATACA
>CBFDCY010000194.1:0-1953 GCA_965603425.1 uncultured Dehalococcoidia bacterium
TGAATCCAATACTGGCGGCGGCGGCCATGGCGACCAGCTCGCTGACCGTAGTTTTTAACTCGCTGCGCTTGAGGAGATTTAAACCATCCAAACTAGCTGAGATAAGCAAGGGAGGCGACCAGATGGCTATTGACCCGGTTTGTAAGATGGAAGTGAAAGAGAGTGAGGCGGCGGCAACATCGGAGTATAAAGAGAAGAAATATTACTTCTGCAACGTTGCTTGCAAGAAGGCGTTTGACCAGAGCCCGGAGAAATACCTGGCTGAAGAGAAGAAATAAACCGGCTGACATGCCGGCCTCGATGGATTATAATGCCTTTGTGACTTATGGCATTCATTGATAGGCTGTTCAAAAACCGCAACTTCATCCTGATTCTGGCCATTGTGCTCGGGCTGGTTATCGGCGAGCCGATTGCCACCAAAACAGAGCCATTGGTGTTGCCGCTGCTGGCACTGGTGATGACCCTCTCCGCCGCCAACGTCACGTCGCGGGAGTTCACTTCATTGAAAACAATGCCACGGACGATTTTCCTCTCCCTTTTTCTGAATTATGTCGTGCTGGGGGGAACCATCCTGTTACTAACCTGGTGGCTTATCGATGATAAAGACCTGTGGGCGGGATTCGTGGTTCTGGCCACCGTACCTCCGGCAGTGGCAGTAGTGCCATTCAGCTATGTGCTGGGTGGGAATACGCTCTTTTCGCTGCTCGGTATGACCGGCGCCTATCTGGCAGCGCTCGTCATTATGCCCGTGGTAATGGCGCTGTTTCTCGGCACGGGCTTTTTTGACCCCGTAAAACTGCTCATCACCCTTGGGGAGTTGATATTGATACCGATTGTCCTCTCCAGAGTTCTGCTTTATACCGGGCTGATGAAACGCATCAGTCCCTGGCGCGGCACCATTGTGAACTGGAGTTTTTTCCTCGCCCTTTTCACCATTGTGGGTTTGAACAGGCAGGCCTTCCTCGGAGAGTTTGATACCCTCATCAGAATTGTCATTATTGCCATCACCGCCTCTTTCGTGCTCGGTTATATCATCGAGCTGGTTACCAGGGCGTTGCATGTTAATCGCGAGGCGAGCATCAGCATGGTACTCCTGGGTAGCCTGAAGAACTACGGGCTGGCCAGCGGCATTCTGCTCACGCTTTTCGGGGAAAGGGCAGCGATTCCGGCATCGGTCTGCACCGTCTTCGGTATTCTGCACCTTGTGTGGCTGGGGTTCCGCTACCGGAAAAAGGCCTAGCTATTTTACCAGCCTTTGCAGGTAACGGTGTGCCTGTAAGGCCGCCTTGGCGCCCTCGCCGGCAGCAACGAGAATCTGTTTTTCCGGCACATCGGTGACGTCACCGGCGGCATAAAGCCCGGGCACTGGTGTCTCATTGCGCGGTGTAACCGGAACTTCACCCCACTGGTTAAGCTTGACCAGCCCTTTAACCGCATCGGAGTTGGGCACCAGCCCGATTTCTATGAAGACTCCGCCAACTTTCAGTTCTTTTTCCTCGCCGCTCTTCGCATCTCTGATACGAATGCCATCGACGAGCTCCTGCCCTTTTATCTCTCTGGTCTCGTGCTCAAGAAACAATGTCAGGTTCTTAGCATTTTTGAGCTGGTTGGATAAAACCTGGTCGCCAGTGAGGGGAGTCAACGAAATAAGGTTGACATGTTCGGCAATTTTAAGCAGGTCAAGGGCTGCTTCGAGCGCCGAATTACCACCCCCCACCACGGCCATTTTCTGACCGGCGAATATTGGGCCGTCACATATGGCACAATAGGTCACGCCTCTGCCGGTGAGTTCCGTTTCACCAGGGACATTCAGTTTCCTCGGTATTTTACCGGTGGCGATAACAGCAGCCTTGCTCTGGTATTTATCGCCGACTTCAGTGATGGCCTCAAATCCACCTGAGGTCTTCTTTAGCTGTCTGACTTTATCGCCTATTTTCTGGTCGATGGGGAACT
>CBFDCY010000195.1:0-1947 GCA_965603425.1 uncultured Dehalococcoidia bacterium
GGGGTTATACTCTGCCCTGACTGTTTCCATCAAAAAGAACACAGGTATCCCGGGCCAGGATACAGAGGGGTGAGGCGTTTCCATGGAAAGAATCGGCAACTTCGTCTACGCCAGGGCGAAACTCATTCTTGTCCTGGTGGTCATCTTGAACATCGTTGCTCTGGTTTCCTTCATCCGTTTCGACCTTAGTACTGACTTCCTCAATTTGTTTACTTCGGGAAATCCCCGGGTAGAAGAATACGATAGGCTGAACGAGAAATACCAGACGGGCGAAACCGTCGTGGTTCTCATCGAGCAAGACGAGTCCCTTCTCGAAGAGCAGCACCTCCAGGATGTCTTCCGCCTTCAGGAAGATATCGAGAAAATGGGCAGCATATCCCGGGTGCAGAGCTTCATTCCATCGGAGATTCTGGTGCAGGGCAGCGCCTTCGACGTGGACCAGAAGTTCATTGCGTACCACAGCGACATCCTGGAGGACTTTATCCGCGACAGCTTCCTCACCGGCGACCTCCTCTCCTCCGACGAAAGCAAGGGAGCGCTTATCGTCACCATGGAATTGAACGCCCCGGTTGCGGAGGTGATGAAGTCGCTGGAAGAAATGGTGGAAAGCGAAACCGCCCTCGACCTTTCCCTTGCTGGCAACGAGGTAATCAAAAGCACCCTCTGGCACTACCTGGTCACGATATTATTGATCCTTCCTCCCTGCGCCATTTTCCTGGTACTGCTGGTATTTTTCTTGGTTCTCAAAGACCGCAAGCTCGCCGTCATGGCCATAATTCCCGCCGGTCTGGCTGCCCTGTGGACACTGGGCACGATTCTGTGGAGCGGACAGGAATTAAACCTGCTCACCGTTCTCTCTCCCATCTTCGTCATAGTGATTGGCGCCGCCGATGGGCTGCATTACGTCAGCCACTTCATAGATAACCTTTCCCGCTATTCCGACCGCCGTCAACTCACTGTGGAAACACTGCGCCTGGTGGGAATGCCAATGTTCCTGACAACGATAACCACCATGGCCGGCTTTGCCTCCCTGATATGGTCGGACGTGGCGCCCATGCGCCAGATGGGTATCTTCGTTTCCGTGGGAATTGCCTATGCCGGGCTGCTGTCCATATTCTTCTTACCGGCGGTGCTTTTACGGATAAAGCTGCCCGCGGTGCAGCCGCAGACCCAGCCCGGTGGTCTGGTCAAATTCGTCCTGGACTGCTCCAGGCACAGGACCAGGGTGATAGTGGCATTCGCCATCGTCATCGGCATATCCGCCTTCGCCATTCCCCGGCTTGAAGTCGTGTCCAACCAGTTGATGTTCTTTAAGCAGGACTCGGAGGTCGTTCAGACCTTTGATAAAGTGGAAAAGCACTTCGGTGGGGCGCTGCCCCTCACCGGGGAGATCGCTGCTCCAAGGGGCTTGTTCACCCTGAGGGACCACTCCTTCGCCGAGGACGTCCTGGACGATGAAAGGGACCTGGAGAGGCTGCCCGGAATACACAGCGTGGTTTCGCTGTTCGACATTGTCGGCAGCGCCGGTGAGGAGATGACCGGCCAGCATGGTTATCCTGAGAGCCCCGCAGTCGTGGACAGCATCCTGCGCCACATGGATGACGAGGACCTGGAAGCGTGGTTTTCCGACGATGGCCTCAGGATGATGATTAAGATCGATGACCTGGACTCGGTGGATATCGGCTTGCTGGACAGCTTCGTCGCTGAGCACCCCGAAATCACGGCCATAACTGGAATGCCTGTGCTGTTTGACGAGATGAACAGGCTGGTGGTGCAGAGCCAGGTCCGCAGCCTGGGACTTGCCCTGGTGCTGATTTTCATCATGCTGCTGGTAACCATCAGGAAGTTGCGTGCTGCCCTGGTGGCTCTCATTCCCATTGTCATTACCATCATTGCCATCATGGGGATGCTGGCTATCAGCAAGTTCAACCTCAACGTCGTCACCGC
>CBFDCY010000196.1:0-1925 GCA_965603425.1 uncultured Dehalococcoidia bacterium
GTTTTCTATTTCACCGAGCTTATCGGGCTGGCTCTGGGAATAGCGGAAGCCAGGTTCTGGCTGAGAAGGCATTTGATTTCACCTTCTGGCCTGCTGACCTCTCTTGGGTTATAATCGAACGGAGGTTACTATGGCGGATAAAGAGCAAAAAAATACCGGCAGCGAAAAAAATCCGGAAACGGAGAAGGCGAAGCTCATTCCGGTATATGTGATGGGCAAAAGGTACATGGTGCCGGAAACACTCACCATCATGAAGGCGCTTGAGTATGCTGGCTACCGGTTTATCCGAGGCTGTGGCTGCCGGGGTGGCATTTGTGGGGCCTGTGCCACTGTCTACCGCAAGCCGGGAGATTACCATATTCGCGTCGGGCTGGCCTGCCAGACAGTGGTGGAGCCGGATATGTACCTGACGCAGATACCGTTTTACCCGGCGAATCGGGCCAGCTACGACTTTGAGAAGCTTTCTGCCAGTCCCGAGGAGATATTCAAACTGTACCCCGAGGTGTTTCGCTGCATCGCCTGTAATAGCTGCACCAAGGCTTGCCCGATGGATGTCCAGGTGATGGACGTTATCTCGGCGGTGAAACAGGGCAATATCGAGAAGGCGGCCACCCTTTCCTTCAACTGCATCCAGTGCGGCCTCTGTGTCAGCCGCTGCATGGGGGAATTACCTCAATATCACATTATGCAGCTGGCGCGGAGAATCTACGGAAGTAAAATTGCACCGCGGGCCGAGCACCTGAACGAAGCGGTCGACGCGGCGAAAAGCGAAGAGTGCCAAAAAGCGCTGCAAGAGCTCATGAAGTCCGATATCAAGCAGCTCAGGGAAATATACAAGGACCGGGAGATTGAGCCGGAAATGACTGCCGAGGACTGGACGCCGGCCAAGCGTGATTACCTCTAGGAGGAGAGAATGCCATATATTGAAGAACTTAAAAACCTCATCAAGGTGGTGGAGAAGACCAGACCGGAGCGGCTGGCGCGGAAGAAACAGGGGGAGGAATTCCCCCGCATGTCTCTGGATGAGGCCGATGATATACTGAAAAAGTATCATCCCGATTATAAAGAAGAAGGGCGGCGGGAACTGAAGGTGGGGCCGAGCAAAGGCTACCGGATTGCCCACGAGTTTGCCGATTTGCTGGAGGCAAGAAGTCGGGCAAACCCGGATTCTATCGAGCTCTCCCGCGTTGATATGGAGACCGATATCCTGATAATAGGTGGCGGTGGTGCCGGAACTGCGGCGGCCATGCTTGCCGAGCAAAACGGCGCCAGGGTTATACTGGCCACCAAGCTTCGTCACGGTGATGCCAATACCATGATGGCTGAGGGTGGCATTCAGGCAGCCACCAAAACGGGAAAAGACTCCCCGTGCGTTCATTACATGGATACGGTTGGCGGTGGCCACTTCAAAAACGAGCCGGAACTGGCTCAGACGCTGGTTACCGAGGCACCGGATGCAATCAGGTGGCTGGAGGGCCTCGGGGTGATGTTCTCCAAATTCCCTGATGGCAGGTTGCACTCCATGCACGGCGGCGGGACCAGTCGGAAGCGACTTCATTTCTGTGGCGATATCACCGGCACCGAGATTATGCGCACCATCCGGGACGAGGCCCGCAACCGGGAGAATATCACCGTTATTGAGTTTTCGCCCGCCATCGAGCTCATTTTGAATGAGCACGGGCACTGCGCTGGCGCCATACTTTACAACCTGGAAACGGAAGAATATCTTGTGGTCAAGGCCAGGGCGACCATTCTGGCTACCGGCGGCTGCGGTCGACTGCACGTTCAGGGGTTTATGACCACCAATCACTATGGGGCCACGGCGGACGGCATTGTTCTGGGCTATCGCGCCGGCGTAAACCTCAAGTTCTTGCATACCGTTCAGTATCACCCCACCGGCGCCGTCTATCCCGAGCAGGTTGAAG
>CBFDCY010000197.1:0-1897 GCA_965603425.1 uncultured Dehalococcoidia bacterium
CAGCCCCTCTAGCAATATTTGTCCCCTAATTCTACCATAACCGAATATTCGATTGTTTATTGCGTAAAATCGGAGCAATCCTATTGAGAAATTGTCCCGCAAAGAGTAGACTTTATATCAGTTAAACGATATCCGGTCGCTACTGCTTAAATTAAGAGGTGCACGAATGTCGGAGAGACCTGACGAACTGAAGAAGCTGACTGAAATCGCCGCCGATATGAAACTGCCGGCTGAAATCAGGAAAAAAGCCATAGAACAGCTGGGGGTTATTTCCACCCATGATGCCTTACTTGCCCTGCTGGACATCGCCGCCAATGAGAGCCTGGTAACGAATGAACGAGACCTCGCTCTGAAGCAGGCCAGAGAGGTGATTAAAAAGACGAGCCCGCATTAATCAACGCTGCCACCTGTTGACGCGCGGTTGGACTGATGAGTATTGACGTCGGCATCATCGGGCCGGGTAAAAGCGGTAAAACCACCATTTTCAATGCCCTCATCGGAGGTAAAGCCGACACCGGAGGCTTCGCCGGCGATGGTATGGACGCACATATCGGCGTGGCCAAAGTCCCCGAGCCACGCCTCGAGACGCTGGCTGACATGTTGCAGCCCAAACGCGTGGTCCCCGCCGAGGTGCACTATATCGACGTCGGTGCTTCTTTGAAGAGCCTGGTAACCGGCAAAGGTATTAGCGGCGAACTGCTCAACCATCTCAGCAATGCCGATGCGCTGATTAACGTGGTTCGGGCTTTTTCCGATGACAGTGTACCCCACCCCAATGGCAGCCTTGACGTCGAGCGTGACATCACCACCATGAACCTGGAACTCGTCTTTTCTGACCTGGCCATCATCGAACGGAGGCTGGAGAGAATCGAGGTGTCCCTGAAAGGCGCCAAGCCGCCGGAGCGCCAGGCCATCCTTCACGAGCAGGAGACCATGCTGAGGTTCAAGGCAGAACTGGAAAAAGACATACCCATACGGTCATTATCGCTGGCCGCAGCTGACGCGCGGATGCTCGCCGGCTACCAGTTCCTCACCGCCAAACCGCTGCTCATCGTGGCCAATATCGGAGAAGAACAGCTGCCCAATGCAGCCGACCTTGAAGCGGAATTGAACTCCCGCCAGGCACAGGAGAAATCCCGTATCATCGCCCTTTGCGGCAAACTGGAGATGGAGTTCGGCCAGCTGGATGAGCCGGCAGCCGCAGAATTTCGCGCCGATTTCGGACTTACCGAATCCGGGCTCGACCGCGTTATCAAGCAGTCCTACGAGCTGCTGGGACTGGTCTCCTTTTTTTCCATCGCCTCCGGTGAGGTAAGAGCCTGGTCCATTCCTCACGGTACCAGCGCGGTGAAAGCCGCCGGCAAAATACACTCTGACATGGAACGGGGTTTCATCAGGGCCGAGGTCATCAGCTTCGCCGACCTGGTCAAATGCGGCAGTCTGCTCGAAGCGCGCAAACAGGGACTGCTCAAGCTGGAAGGGAAAGAGTATGTCGTCCGGGATGGCGATGTCATCACCTTCCTGTTTAATGTGTAGCGCTGTTACCGGACGCTTTCAGGTCGCCGGTGCCCGCCCGGCGGACAATGAGCTGCAACCCGTCCTGCCCCACCACCGTGACCACCTCCCCGATATCAACATCACCATCGATTGATTTCGCCCCCCAGCGCTCGCCCTTAATCATTACCTGACCTTCCGGGTTTAGCGGGCTTCTCGCTTTGCCCTTCATCCCCACCATCGTGGGCAGGCCGACCGTCGCCCGCTGTCTCAGGACGTGGGTGACGAAGATGAAACTGGCGATGGCGAACACCGCCCAGGCTATCATCACCGCCACCAGCACCCACATTGGCACATAAATATCAAGCTCCGGCAACGCCCAGCGCCATATGGCGTAGAAGGC
>CBFDCY010000198.1:0-1844 GCA_965603425.1 uncultured Dehalococcoidia bacterium
TTGAGGTCGCCTTTATAAGCCAGCCCGAGGATGCCAACTTTGCGGCCACCTTTTTTAATCACATTTTCAGCCACCATGAGGGGCAGATTCTGGTCGGTCTTAATTGCCGAGTTCAGGATACTGAGCCGGTCCGCATTATTGGTGCCGGAGAGAACATACTGGCTTGATAGTGGGATACAGTAACCTCCCGTGCCGAAGCTGGGCTGGTAGGTGCCGATGTTCCACTTGGTACCCACCAGCGTCAGCACTTCACGCATATCAATATCGGGGTAGGCCAGCGATAGTTGATTGGCCAGCGTGATTTCGACATGCCGGTAGGCATTCTCAATGCTCTTCACCAGCTCCGCATGTCGATGGTCTTTGGTCGGCAGTATGGTATCGCAGACTATGGCGAGAACTTCCTCCATCAGCGCCGTGGTCTCAGGAGTGGTGCCTCCCACAACCCTCGGCAGGTTTTTCAGGCTCTTCTCCGGGCTGATAAACCAGTCTCGGCGCGGCGCCACGCCAACGAGTATGTCTCGGCCTGTCTTTATACCCATTTTCTCGAACGCTGGTATGATGGTCCGCTCCGTTGTGTTCGGCGTCAGCGTTGATTCAATAATTATGAGTGGAGGTGATTCCATGTTTACTTTGCCGAAAGTAGACAGCTTTTCAATCACGTCAATAAGAATGCCATCATAGGGCACGTCATCTTTCTCTGTGGGAATACATATCAGATGTACCGGGATATCGGCACTGACAAGCTGCTGCCAATCCGTGGTAGCCTTCATCATACCGGAGGTGACCAGTGGCTTGGTATCAAAACCAAGCCAGTACTCGATATTCTGTATCGGCAGGATGCCATTGTTTATCTGGTCAACTTTGCCGGCATCGACGTCCGTTCCCAGGCACTTCACACCCCTGCTGGCAAAATAAGCCATTGATGAATAACCGATATAGCCTATCCCCCAAACGCCGATTGTTTTTTCACCGCTCAGCAATTTCTCTTTCATCGTCATATTACACCTGCTTATTCTTAATTTTAGAACCAGCCAGCCTCAAGAACAACTCTTCATACTGCCCGGCCACCCTGTCCAGCGAATACTCTGTCATAATTTTATCCTCTTCCGTTACCTCGATGCCATTATCAATAACCTGTCTCATTTCCTCTAACTGGCCCACCAGGTGCAGGTTGGCCGATTTTATTTCGGGAACCCCACCGACTTTTGTGGCGATAACCGGACGTCCCAGCGCCAGCGCTTCCAGCACTACATTGGGCACCTGCTCGCATATTGAGGATAAGAGCAGCACATCACACGATTTAATTATCGACAAGGTCTCGTCATGCGGTTTTTCCCCCAGCAGAAAAACATCTCCTGCCAGGTTCAGGCGCTGAACCAGCGTTTCAATTCGAGCCCGCTCCGGACCATCTCCAACCAGTACCAGTTTGAACTTCTGCTGCCAGCCGGATAACGCCCTGATTAAGTTATAGACGTTTTTGGTCTGTATCAATGCGCCGACATGCAGGAGAAACAGTTCGCCATCCCCGACACTCAGACCCTCGCGTATCTTTTTACTATCCGTTTCCTTTTTTGCCTGGTTAATCGCCACCGGGTCGAGCAGTGTATTGCAGATAACCTCAATGTCCGCATTTGTGTGGGCGGACACCTTATCCGCCGTATCCCGGCACTGCGCCACTAGGGCATGGTGCCTGGCCAGGCGGATGGTAAGGATTTCCGAAATGATATTGAACAGGGCCAGAAACGGACCGGCCAGTTGGAACCATTTCCGGCCGCAGAAATGGCCCAGCAAAGTGACTGAAGGTATGCTAAATTTTCGGGCGATGCGGGTTGCCGGCACCATTG
>CBFDCY010000199.1:0-1840 GCA_965603425.1 uncultured Dehalococcoidia bacterium
GAACCTGTGACCTCCTGCGTGTGAAGCAGGCGCTCTAACCACTGAGCTAACCGCCCGGACATCAGCTATTCTACCCGAAAACAGGGTCGTTGTAAATCAGATATTTGCCCCCTTATCTAATTTTCATTCGGGCAAGGCACAACTCCGCCTGTACATATGCTATAATTACCAGCAAGGAAAGGTGCTTTAAGCCTGGAAGAAAATGGCGAAAGCGGAGAAATCAGTAATTATCGTCGGTATGCCGGCTTATAACGAGGAGAAATATATCGGCAGCGTTGTTCTGCAGGCGCGCCAGTTCGCCGATGAAGTGGTGGTGGTTGATGACGGCAGCTCCGACCGCACCGCGCAGGTAGCCAGGCTCGCCGGTGCCACGGTTGTCCAGCACAAAAAGAACAGTGGCTACGGTGCCACCGTACAGACGGTGCTTGCCGAGGCGAAGAAAAGAAACCCGGAGGTGCTGGTGCTGCTTGACGCCGATGGCCAGCACAACCCGGAAGAAATAACATCGCTGATAAATGCCATCTCGGCTGGTTCCGACGTGGCCATTGGGTCACGGAAGATTAAAAATGAAAACATTCCAGCCTACCGCAGGTTCGGGCAAAACGTCATTTCCTTTTTCACCAGGGTGCTTTCGCGGAGCACGCTGTCTGACACTGAGTCGGGGTTCAGGGCTTTTTCAAGAAAGGCGATAAGCGTACTTGAGCCAAAAGAGCGAGGAATGGCCATATCGGCAGAGACGATATCAGAAGCCACAGCCAAAGGGCTTAAAATCACCGAAGTTCCCATATCCGCCATTTATACCGGGGACGGCTCAACTCTTAACCCCTTAAAACACGGCGTCAGTGTGTTGAACCGGGTGATAGTGATGATATCGGAGAGAAGGCCGCTGCTATTTTTTGGAACTGCGGGAGGCATTTCCATAATTCTGGGCATTGTGGCGGGTGTTATGGTTCTGAGAGCCTTTTTCACCATAAACGAACTGGCGGTGGGCACGGCGATGGTGGCGATCCTCTTAATAACAGTTGGCGTGTTATTCATCTTTGCTGGCGTAATACTGAATGTGCTCGTGAAAAGATTACGTGATTCACTGTAGAAATGAGATATTTTATCACTGGTGGCGCTGGCTTCATCGGCAGTCACCTGGCTGACCGCCTCATAAATAAAGGAGAGGTAACCGTCTACGATAACCTGAGTTCGGGCAGACGGGAATTTATTGGCCGGCACTTAAACAACCCCGCTTTCAAATTTGTTCGGGCTGACCTCCTGAATCGCGGCCAGCTTGTCGCGGCGATGGGAGGCAGCGATGTTGTTTTTCACCTCTCCGCCAACCCGGAAATCAAAGCTGGTCAGAACGACACTGAGGCGGACCTGAACCAGGGAACCATCGCAACCTACAATGTACTGGACACGATGCGGGGGTTAAATATAAATAGAATCGTCTTTGCCTCTAGCAGCGTGGTATATGGAGAGACATCTGGCGTGCCTGTTTCTGAAGATTATGGCCCATTGCAGCCCATATCTCTTTACGGTGCCGCCAAACTTGCCGGTGAGGGCTTGATAACGGCATTCTGCCATCTCTTTAACATGCAGGCGTGGGTCTTCCGGTTTGCCAATGTCGTTGGCTCCAGGGCAACCCACGGCGTAATCCGTGATTTTGTTCATAAATTACAAAAGGACGCTGGAGAACTGGAGATACTGGGCGACGGCAAGCAGGCCAAGTCTTACGTACATGTCGGCGACTGTGTGGACGGTATGCTTTACGGCCTTCAGCATTCGGATGGCCAGGTCAACGTTTTCAACCTGGGCAATAACGATGTGGTTGACGTAGCGACGATAGCTC
>CBFDCY010000200.1:0-1837 GCA_965603425.1 uncultured Dehalococcoidia bacterium
GCGGTCGTGTCCAGGGAGAAAAACCGGGCACCCTGGTTGATAAACTCTTTAATCTGGTCAGGTCGGTTAGCATTGACTGCTCCCACACCCACTACCTTGCCGGCGGCGCTGCCTTCGGCGATGATGCGTTTTACGGCGTCCTGAATCTTCGGGTCGTCCAGTTTGCCGGGGATACCGGAAGAAACAGAAAGGTCGACCCTGCCAATCCAGAGCACGTCAAGTCCCTCTACGGTGAGAATCTCGGGCAGGTTGTCCAGCGCTTCCAGTTCCTCAATCATGGTGACGACCATGGTCTCTTGGTTGGCTTGCGGGATGTAGTCGGTGATGGACATACCGCTCAGGGTAAGAGGGCGGCCGCCGGTACCGCGTTCACCTTCCGGCGGGTATTTAACCGCTCTGACGGCGGCTTCGGCGTCCTTCTTGGTATTGCAATGAGGGAAAATGATGCCCATGGCGCCGGAATCCAGAAGGCGGTCTGTATAACCGATGTCATAGCTGGACACGCGTACCAGGGGAGTCAGACCGGCAACCTCCGCCGCCCGGAACATATCTTGGCATGACTCTACGCTGGAGGGCCCGTGCTCGAGGTCGAAGTAGACGAAATCGAGGCCGAGGCCGGTCAGGCTTTCCACGACGGCAGATGAAGTGAAGTCCAGACGGATGCCGATAGTTGGTTTCCCTGCCTTGAGCTTCGCCTTGGTAGCGTTTTTCATTATCACTCTCTGTGTTCCTCCTTTTCTAATCGCTGCAATTCAGCAGTACTTTCATAAAGTTGGCCCCGCGTTCAATCTCTTCAAAGGTCTCCTGTGTCCTTTCCAGCGGGCGCACGTCGGAAATCAACTTGTCCCACGGAACGGCCTTTGCCGCTACCAGTGGAATCGCGGCCTCGAAGTCCACCGCGTCGTACAGTCTGACGCCGCGGACCTGCAGTTCCCGCCACATTATCCGGCCCAGGTCAACCGGTGCCGGCTCAGCAAAGATGCCGACAATGACAATACGCGCCCTTGACCTGGCCAGCTTGGTCATTATTTCCGCCCCGGGTGCCAGTCCGGTTACCTCGAAGACAACATCGGCACCGGCGCTGCCGGTTTTCTCCGATACATATGCTGGCAAGTCGGTCTCCTTTGGATTGACCACCTCCATGCCGAATTCCCGGGCAAGGTTAATGCGAAACGGGTTGATTTCAGAGATGAGGACGCGGGCTCCTTTCAGTTTGGACTCCAGCGCTACCATAATGCCGATAGGTCCGGCGCCGATTACGACCACATAATCTTCCCCGGTAACCTGTCCGATGCGGAGAGCGTGTGCGCCCACCGCCGCCGGTTCAATCACCGCTGCCAGCTTGAGGTCGATATCATCCGGCAGGTGGTGCAGTGTTTCCGCCGGCACCGTCCAGCTGCCCTGGAAACAACCCGGTGTGTCCACGCCGAGCACGTTAATCTGATGACAGACGGTGTAGTGACCTGCTTCGCAGGCCGGGCACCGGCCACAGGGAATCAATGGCCTGACAATCACTTTATCACCCGCCTTGAATTTAGTGACGCCTTCCCCAACTTCAGCAATCGTGCCGGACATCTCGTGGCCAATCACCTGCGGTATCTTGATGCGGTGGTCCATATGCCCCATATAGATGTGGACATCCGTGCCGCATATGCCGCCGTAGGCGATGTTTATTCTGACCTCTCCGGCCTTCGGTGGCAGGGGTGGGGAATCGCCAACACCGAATCTTTTATTTCCCTGGTAAAATGCTCCTCTCATGGTTACCACCTCGAATTTGATAATTCACGGAACAGGAACAGGCAAAATCACAAATGCGCACATTAGTATAGCATATTCT
>CBFDCY010000201.1:0-1831 GCA_965603425.1 uncultured Dehalococcoidia bacterium
CCCTCGTGCCAGTCGGAGCTGGCGACATATTCCGGTTCAAAACCGTGTTCGCAGTAGGCGCAGCGCATGGTGAGCGGGTTGCGGTTGACGATTTTATATTCAGGTTTAAGGTATTTCACTTCCGTCTCCTGCATCGAGACGCAGCGCGGGTTCGGGCACCTCGGACCGTAATCGCGCCGGTAAACGGGGTAGGCTATTGGTGGTGCTGCTTCTTGCGGAATGGCCGCGTCTTTGGCTCCCAGCAGAAGAGCGATAAGTGACATTCTCACCGGTACGCCGCGTGCTGCCTGCTTGAAGTACATGCTCCTCGGGTCGGCATCAAGCTCCAGTGCCAGCTCATCGACACGGGGCAGAGGGTGCATCACCAGCGTCTTTTTGAACTCCTTGCCCCTGAGCAGTTTTTTATCAACAACGGGATATTGTTCTCTTAATTCTTCACCTTTCTCCGCGGCGGAAAACCGTTCCTTCTGTGGCCTGGTGACGTAGAGGGCATCGATACCGGTCTTCAACTCCACCTGAATATTCACGTCGGGCATCATGGCCAGCTGGTGCGGGCTGCTGGGCGTCAGGTAGATGGCATCAAGTGGGAACAACTTTTCTTTCGACGCCGTGTCATGGGTGGCGTACTTTTCCAGTTCGCCGCCATACTCCATGGTCAGTTTTTCTAGGACGTGCTCCGGCACCTCCAGCCCCGGCGTCGGGTAGAAGAGTATATTGGCCCCGAACTTGGCCAGAGCGAAAATGAGGGAATGTGTCGTCCGTCCGTATTTCAGGTCGCCCCACAGCACTATTTTCAGTCCTTTTAAGGTCTTTTTTTCCTTTTTTATGGTGTAGAGGTCGCACAGGGTCTGGGTGGGGTGCTGGTGTCCGCCGTCGCCGGCATTGATGACCGGCACGCCGGAGTAATCGGCGACCACCTTCGCCGCCCCTTCCCAGGGGTGGCGGATGACAATCATGTCAACGTAGCTGCCGACCACTCTGGCCATATCGGCGATGCTCTCGCCCTTGGCCAGTGACGTGGCGCCCACGTCGGCGGCGGTGATGACGCTCCCTCCCAGGCGGTGCATCGCCGTCTCGAAGGAGAGCCTTGTCCGCGTACTTGGCTCAAAAAAGAGGCTGGCCATGATCTTGCCCCGGCACAGCCCGTACTGCTCATCCATAGCCCCGGACATCTCATCCGCCAGGTTGAAAAGCGCCTCGATTTCCCCGTAGGAAAGGTCGTCAATGGTAACCAGACTTCTATTTGCTAGCGTCATGGCCGCTCCTTTTCCCGGTAGTCACCGGCTGCAAATGGTTATTATTTGCGTTTGACTCGTGGTGGACAATGGCCACCTCGTCAGCGCCGTCGGTCTCTGTGAGGTGGACCTGTATCTCCTCGTGGCGGGCGCTTGGTATGTTCTTGCCGATGTAGTCAGGGCGGATGGGCATCTCACGGTGGCCGCGGTCAATGAGCACCGCCAGTTGAATCTGGCGGGGACGCCCAAGGTCGATAAGGGCATCCATGGCTGCCCGCGTGCTCCGCCCGGTGTACAGCACATCGTCAACGAGCACGATTGACTTTTCGTCGACGCTCGTTGGGATGTCGGTATGCTGGACGACAGGCTGCTTTTCCAGGTGGGAAATGTCATCGCGGTAGAGTCTGAAGTCGAGAGCGCCCACCGGGACATCGATATTTTCGAACTTCTGGATATTGGCCGCGAGACGTCTGGCCAGCGGCACCCCCCGCGTCCGCATCCCCACCAGTATAAGCTGGTCTAGTGATTTGTTTTGCTCGATGATTTCGTGGGCGATGCGCGCCAGGGTGCGCCGGATATCCTCCCCGGTCATGACG
>CBFDCY010000202.1:0-1829 GCA_965603425.1 uncultured Dehalococcoidia bacterium
TTTTCCGGAGTTGCGTTCTGGTGCACGACGGCACGAATCGCTTTTATCATGGCCACGGGGAATTCATTCTGCCAGATGTTCCGGCCCAGGTTCACCCCGATGGAACCTTTTTGCATACCGTCATAAACGAATTCAAAAATTTCCAGTTCCGTATCGACCTGGGGGCCGCCCGCCATGACCACCGGGACAGGACAACCTCCGGTTACTTTCTCGAACTCTTCACACCAGTACGTCTTGACCACCCGCGCCCCCAGCTCAGCCGCGATGCGGCAGGCCAAAGCCAGGTAGCGGGCGTCCCGTTTTTCCAGCTCCTTGCCCACCGCCGTAACCGCCATCACCGGGATGCCGTACCTTTCGCCGTCATCAACCAGCCTTGCCAGGTTCAACAATGATTCCTTCTCATAATCAGAGCCAACGAATACGGAAATGCCCACGGCGGAAACGTTAAGCCGGATAGCTTCTTCTATCGACGTGGTAATCCCTTCATTGGCCAGGTCTTTCCCCACCATGCTGGTGCCCCCGGACACCCTGAGAATGATCGGCTTGCTATTATTCGGGTCAACCGATGAACGCAAGACTCCCCTGGTAACAAAAAGGGCATCAGCATAAGGCAGGAGAGGTTCAATAGTCTTACCCGGCTTTTCCAGCTTTCGCGTCGGCCCCTGGAAGTACCCATGGTCAATAGGTAAAAAAAGCACGTGCCCATCGGGTTGGATTAACTGTGCCAAACGATTCGCCATTCCCCACTCCATCTCACGTTCTCCTTTCCATACTACTTAGCGATGCGGTCTCTTTAATTTATTTAACAGGCGCTTATTTGTCAACCAGCAGATAGGTTTGACAAGCACGCGCAAAGAAATTACCATTACATTTGGCATATGAAAAATAACAAAGGAGCAGCAATATGAGCACAATTGCATTGATGGGTGCGGGCGGTAAGATGGGTCTGCGTATTGCCAGTAAACTGAAGGGCAATGCAGACTATAAAACACTGTACGTTGAGATAAGCGATGCCGGCAAAGCCGACCTGGCGGAGCTTGGCCTTTCGGCAACGCCGCAGGATGAGGCCATCCAGCAGGCCAACGTAGTTATCCTCGCCCTGCCGGATAGACTAATCGGCAAAATATGCAATGATATCGTCCCCAAGGTCAAGAGCGGCACCATGGTCATGGGTCTGGACCCGGCAGCGGGATATGCCGGAGAATTGCCGGAACGAGAAGATATTAGCTACTTCATCAGCCATCCCTGCCACCCGCCGATGTTCGGCGAGGAAACGGACCTTGAAGCACAGCGCGACTGGTTCGGCGGGGTCAAGGCGAAGCAGAACATCGTCTGCTCGCTGCACCACGGCCCGGAAGAAGACTACGCCAAGGGAGAGGCCATCGCCCGAATTATCTTTGCCCCCGTGCTGCGCTCTCACCACGTCACCACCGAGCAGATGGCATTGCTTGAGCCAGCACTGGTTGAGACCCTGGTTTTGACCTGCTTGATGGTTATCCATGAAGCCATGGAAGAGGTCATCAAGATGGGCCTGCCCAAGCAGGCGGTACTTGACTTTCTGCTCGGTCACATCCGTACCACGGTGGCCATTGTGTGGGATTTCGCCGGCGCCCCTGCTTCTGACGGTGCCAAATTAGCCGCCGCTCAGGCGATGAAGCAGATTTTCCAGCCTGACTGGAAAAAGATCCTGGAAATTGAAAACGTAAAAAAGAGCGTCAAGGATATTACCGGAGCGATATAATAACCGGAAACGGTCAAGCCGCAATAGCTCGAAATCACCTCTGTCGTGGTCGATAGCTCTTTGGCAGTCTCCTGAAATAAGTGAGTGC
>CBFDCY010000203.1:0-1826 GCA_965603425.1 uncultured Dehalococcoidia bacterium
CTTCCGACAGGCAGTCGCCCGGAGAGCCAGGACATCTGTTTCATTCCGAACAATGACTACGCCGATTTCCTCAAAGACTTCCTCCCGCAGGCGTCCGAACCGGGGCCTATACTGGATGAGCATGGAAGTATCCTCGGCAGACACCGGGGAATCATCAATTACACCATCGGTCAGCGCAAGAGATTAGGTATCGCCGCCGGAGAGCCACAGTATGTAATCGCTATTGATCCGGAACACAACGCCGTAATCGTTGGCGGCCGGGAAAGAGCTCTCGGTGACGAGCTTATAGCAACCCTGGTGAACTGGAGCGCCATTGACCAACCGACAGAAACAATAACCGCCAGAGCCAAGATAAGATACCGCCACCCGGAAGCGGAGGTTACCGTAACTCCGGTTGATAAATATAGTGTTTATGTAAAATTTAAAGAACCGCAGCTGGCCATAGCCCCGGGCCAGTCCATCGCGTTCTATGATGGCGATAAAGTCCTCGGCGGTGGTACAATAAAAGTATCCGGTAAGTTAATGGCGCCAGAGCCAGCGAAGGAGTATGGCAGCAATGGCTAGAGTCGTCGCCGTTTGCACCAGCCAGAAAAAAGGAACCCGAAAACAGGCCATCGCGGAAGGTCAGTTTAAAGAAGAGCATGGCCTGGTCGGCGATGCCCATGCCGGCGTTCTGCCCAACCGCCAGGTCAGTTTGCTTGCCATGGAAAGCATCGACAAGATGCGCGGTCGAGGCCTGGAACTCAACCCCGGTGATTTTGCCGAGAATATCACCATAGAGGGCATGAACCTGCATAAGCTGCCGATTGGTACCAGGATGACCATAGGCGAAGGTGTGTTGCTTGAAGTCACCCAGATAGGTAAAGAGTGCCACACCGCCTGCGCCATCCGCCGCCAGGTGGGCCAGTGCATCATGCCCGAGGAAGGCGTCTTTGCCCGCGTTATAAACGGAGGGAAAGTCAGACCTGAAGATAAAGTATCGATTGGAGAACGGCAATGACCGATGCCAATGCCTTAATGGTAGAAAAAATTTTAAAGCTGAAGAAAGAGAGAAATGCCGTTATTCTGGTCCACAACTACCAGCTCGGCGAGATTCAGGATATCGCTGACTTCGTGGGCGACTCTCTGGAACTAAGCCAGAATGCCGCCAAAGTGAAGGCTGATGTCATCGTATTCTGCGGGGTCCATTTCATGGCGGAAACAGCGGCCATCACCTGCCCCGAAGCAACCGTTCTCCTTCCCGACCGGCACGCTGGCTGTCCGATGGCCAACATGATTACTGCGGAACAACTGCGACAGAAGAAGAAGGAACTGCCCAATGCCACCGTGGTCTGCTACATCAACTCAACAGCAGCAGTAAAGGCCGAATCCGATATCTGCTGTACCTCGGCCAATGCCGTCAAGGTGGCAGAAAGCATTGATAATGACGAGATACTGTTCGTTCCCGACCAGTATCTGGGGCACTATGTATCAACCAAGGTAAATAAGAAGTTTCACCTCTGGCCGGGTTACTGCCCGACGCACGTCCGCATTCAGCCCCAGGATATTGTACAGCTCAAGAAGGAAAACCCCCGGGCGAAGGCGGTGGTACACCCCGAATGCCGCCCTGACGTTGCTGCCGTGGCCGACGATGTCATGAGCACCGGCGGCATGATACGATACGCCAAACGGGACGACGTTCAGGAATTGATCGTTGGCACTGAATTGGGCATCATCCACCGGCTGAAGAAGGAAAACCCGGGCAAAAAGTTCATTCCGGTATCGGTACAGGCCGTCTGCCCCAACATGAAACTCATCACTCTGGAGAAAGTCCTCTGGTCGCTCGA
>CBFDCY010000204.1:0-1811 GCA_965603425.1 uncultured Dehalococcoidia bacterium
GATACTTTTCCCCAAACTGAACAGATTCTGGAACACAAGCGCCGGGGTAATAAAGTATTCGGCTGGCTCTGTACCTACGTCCCTGAGGAAATCATACACGCTGCGGGAATTCTCCCTGTAAGAGTAACCGGCTACTCCCAGGAGATGGAGCTGGAAGATGGCAATGCGTACATGTACATCAATAACTGTTCTTATTCCCGGAGCTGCCTGCAGATGGGGCTCAGGGGTGAGTATGAGTTCCTCGATGGCATGGTTGCTGGTTCCACCTGTGACGGCGCCCGACGCCTCTTTGACCTGTGGCAGCACTACATCAAGACCCCGTTTCGCCATATCTTGACCGTACCGCGAAAATATACTGAGAAAGCGCACGCCCTCTATTATCAACAGGTGACGCAACTCAAGGAATGCCTAGAGGAATTCACAGGTCGGCAGATAACCGACGAGCAACTGCACAGCTCTATTGACGTTTACAACCGGTCGAGGGCTCTCCTGGAACAATTGTATGAACTGCGGAAAGCTGATGCGCCGCTGATTTCCGGCGCCGAGACCATGGAGGTGCTGAATGCCAGCTTCCGCATGCCGAAAGAGTTGTTCAACCAGTGGTTGGAACAGTTGCTTGGTGAGCTGGGAAAATCAAGCGTCACCCACAAAGGCAGGGCGCGGTTGATGGTGACGGGGAGCGTGATGAACAACCCGGAATTCATCCGGTCGATAGAGGCGCAGGGAGGGCTGGTGGTGACCGATGAGCTCTGTACCAGCACCCGCTACTGGTCTGACCCTGTGGTTCTGAAAGAAGGGCAAAATCCCGTTGAGGCGATTTCACGGCGCTATCTGAGCAATTTCCCCTGTGCTCGAATGGTACCTTCTGACGAAAGGTTCAACCGCATCCTCAATCTAGTCAAAGATTTCAAAGTCGATGGTGTTATCAGCCAGATTATCCGCTACTGCGTCCCGTATGCTCATGACCTGCCCCTGCTCAAAGACCGGCTGAAAAAGCCTGGAATACCGGTTCTGGCTCTGGACGTGGAATACGGAACCTCGGGGTCAGGGCAGATTCAGACCAGGGTGCAGGCTTTTCTGGAAATGCTGGAGGCAAGGAAAAGATAGTGACGGCATCCGAAACAAAGAGCAATAAAATAAGCGCCATTATCCGGGCCTGCCGTGTCATCACCCGGATGAACCAGGCAAATCCAAATGCACCGAAAAGCGAAGGCCTGTATTACAAAATGCTGTCCGACTACTACACCAGGTTGCTCGACGCTCGTGATGAAGGCAAGTTTGTCGCTGCCCATACCGTGTTTTTTCCCAGCGAGATTCTCTACGCTATGGATATCGTGCCGATGCACACGGAAATGACCACATGGATGATGGCACTATTCCTCGGGGAGCAGGCGGAAATGCTTTCGGCCGGTGCCGAACTTGGGCTGGTTCCTGAAATCTGTTCTCCTCATCGTGGCCTCGCTGGCGCTTTCTCCCTGGGGGCGCTGCCCCGACCGGACGCTATGCTCTGGTCCAACCTCATCTGTGATAACACCGCCAAGAGCGGCGAGTTGATAATGGAGATGAAAAAATGCCCCGGTTTTTTCCTTGACCATCCTTTCCAGCACAGCGAGGCAGAAGATAAATACCTGGTAAGCGAACTGGAGGACATGATTGATTTCCTTGAGGAGAAATCCAGGCGTAAAATGGACTGGGATAAACTCTCCGATATAGTGGCCAGGATGGACCATCAGATGGAGCTTTTCCGGGAGATTGGTGAGCTGCGCAAAGCGGTGCCATCCCCGTTCCCCAACCGGGGCTTTTTACAGCTG
>CBFDCY010000205.1:0-1808 GCA_965603425.1 uncultured Dehalococcoidia bacterium
CCGGTATATTCGGTAGCCGGGCCGATGACCAGGATGAGTTATTACGAATATAGCGCGGCGATTATCGCCTCGGTGGTATCTGGCGGCTCGGTAGAAATCGCTCCGCCATCGAGAGGCATAACTGTGGACAACTCCGGCCCTTTAGAAAATATCTTCGGCAACGCGATAGCTCATTCCGCAGTCGGTATGAGTCGCAAAGAGGCGAACAAAATCGTGAATGCGCTGCTTGCCAAGTATGAAAGCGGGTTAAAGGACCCGCCAGCCGGGAAAAAGTTTTCCGAGTACTTTGATGTGACGGCCGGGCAGCCAAACAAAGACTGCATAGAGCTATACCGCGAAGTCAGAAGAGAGATGAGTGACGAGTTCGGTTTGAGATTGTCACTTACTTCGCCTTACCTGTGATGTGAAACGCGTAAAAATGCAAAATCACATGCCGGGAGGCGAGGTTCCGGTTTAAGAATATCCCTCGAGTTATGCCACGAACCGCGAAGCGCTACGTTAAGCTCCCCTCCGCTGACATCGCGTCCAGACTTGAAATCAGGATATCCACCGTTCGGTCAAGCTCTTCTTCGGTATGCATACCGGACAGAACAAAGAACCTTCCGCCCATAGTAGCGATGCCTTTCTGAAGCAAATGCAGGCAAAGTCTTTCTTTCTGTGCGGCTCCGGAGTTTAATTTTGCCACATCGCTGGTCGGGGGCAGGCTGTCGTCAGCCGGTTCAAAATCAGCCGGACCAAGATAGAGATGAGCAATCGTTCTCCCGTAGAGCCGGCAGGCATATCCTTTAGTCTTTAATGCCTGGTTACCTTTCTTCCTGAGGTAAGTGCCCAGCTCATTGGCCCGTCGCTGCGGTTCGCCATCAAGGTAGAGCTTGCAGGCGGCGACACCAGCGGCCGCGGTAAGCGGGTTGGCGTTCCAGGTTCCCGAGTGTCGGGCGAAAGGCTGCGGAGGGGCCTTGGGTTTGAGCATATCCATAATATCGGCACGACCACCAACCGCACCGACACCTAGCCCGCCGCCGATAATCTTGCCCAGGCTGGTCAAATCAGGGGTGACCCCGATGGTGGACTGCCAGCCGCCGGGAGCGTCCCGAAAGCCGGTGACCACTTCGTCAATGAGCAAAATGGTGCCATACTTGCGCGCCAGCGCGGGGATACTGCGGACGAAATCAGGGTCCCAGGGAATCTGACCGGCCATGTGAGCACCGCCACCTTCGACCATGACTATGGCATACTCTTTGGTAGCCAGCTCCTTTTCCAGCAGCTGCAAATCATGTCCGGGTATCATGGTAACGTAGTCATTGCTTACCCCTGGAGTATTGGTGACAACAACCTCGTCGCCCCAGCCGTGGAAGTTTTCCGCAAAGCGGAGTATCTTCTTACGTCCGGTGAAGAGGCGGGACAGGCGAATCGCCATCATGTTTGCTTCCTGGCCGCAAGGGAAGAACTCTATCTTTTCCATTGCGGGCATGTTGCGCTGAATCAGCTCCGCCCATGCCACCTCATTCTCATGATTTTCCCCGTAATGAGTGCCTTTGGCCACCTGTTCCTGCACTGCCTGGACAACAGCCGGATGGGCATGTCCCAGTATCAGGGCGCCATGTCCCATGACATAGTCAAGATATTCATTACCATCGACGTCCCACTTGCGGGTTCCCTGTGCCCGTGCGATGTAGGGTCGAAAGGGGTCGAAAACTCGGGCCTGGTGAGTAGCACCGTTGGCGGCGAAAAAGCTCAATGCCCGTTCATGTAATTTCTTTGAGCCGGGATGCGTCTTGATATACTCGTCAACAATGTTTAATGTATTG
>CBFDCY010000206.1:0-1807 GCA_965603425.1 uncultured Dehalococcoidia bacterium
ACGATTACCGGCTCAAACTCGTTTTCCTCGGCCACTTTGCTACCTCCTTATTACTAGAACGCGGCGTCTATCAGCGAAAATACCTGCCTGTCCCTGAACCCCCTGATTTTAGCGGCACCGCTGGGGCAGGCCACAACACAGGCTCCACAGCCCTGACACAGCGCCTCCCGCACCACAATCTCGTTGGTTTCCTCATCCCTGGCCCTGGCGTCATAGGGACAGACCGCGATGCACATCTCGCATTTACGGCACTGCCGCTGCACCGTCTCGGAAATAATTCTTCCGGCTTCCAATTGTTTCGAAGTCAGCAGCGATACCGCTCCCCGGGCAGCGGCCCGGGCCTGGGCAATGGTCTCCTCGACCCCCCGCGGTGAGTGCGCCAGCCCGCAGACATAGATGCCTTCTCTCAAAAAATCAACCGGGCGGAATTTCTCCTCCGCCTCCTGGAAAAACCCGTCTTCGTCCAGAGGAACTTTTAAAATATCAGCCAGAGCCCTGTTTTCGCCGGGAGTAACGCCCGTGCTCAGGACGACAAGGTCAGGTTCAAGCACCAGCGTTCCCCCCACCACCGGCTCAACAAGCTCTACGGTTAATTGTTCCTTATCCGGTTTTACCTCCGGCTTGCGGTCGGGTTCATAGCGTATAAAACGAACGCCCTTTTCCCGCGCCCGGGTATAATACTCCTCTTTAAAGCCGTAACTCATCATGTCCCGGTAGAGAACGTTCACCTCAATCTCTGGGTTTGCTTCCTTCAACTTTAACGCATTCTTCACTGCCTGCGAGCAGCAGACACGACTGCAATAGGGTCGGTCTTTTTCCCTGGAGCCGACACATTGTATCATAACCACCGAGCTCAACCCACCCGGGTCAAGCTCACCGGCAAACAATCTCTTTTCCAGTTCATGCTGGGTTATTACTTTACTGTTTTGCCCGTACTGGTACTCGGTTGTGTGGTACTCGTCACCGCCGGTTGCTACGATTATCGCACCAACCTCAAGCGTATTGAGAGACTCGTCCTTCTCTTTGATACTGACGCTGAAATTGCCTGCGTAGCCGCTCACCGCCGCCACCTCCGACTCCATGTGAAGATGGATATGGGAATTATTGTTTACCTGCTCTACGGTGTCCCTGAACAGCGGCCGGGTATCGCCGCTTTCCAGCGTTGAAAGTACATCTTTCAGGTTTCCACCCAGTTCCGAGGACCTTTCGACAAGGTGTACCTCGATTTCATGTTGAGCGACGGACAGCGCTGTCATCATACCGGCAATGCCGCCGCCGATGACCAGTGCGCTGGATGTTACCGACGTCAGTGAGACGGGCGGATAGTCCTGCTGCTTTATGTTCTCAAAAGCCATGGACAGCAGGCTTTTTGCCTTGGCCAGAGCCTTATCCGGCTGGTCACAGTGCACCCAGGCGATATCTTCCCTGAGGTTCACCACTTTTATCAGGCCCGGGTCTATCCCGGTCTGTGCCGCAAGCTTATCGAGCACGGGTTTATTGATATATGCGCACGCGCCCAGTAACAGTCGATTGACCTCATGCTCCTTCACTCGCTTTTTTATTGTTTCCAGGGTCTCAGCGTAGCAAAGATAGGGGATCTGCTCAACATATGTAACGCTCGGCAGCTTGCCGATGTTATCGGCTACCTGTTCAAGGTCAAGAGCTGAACTGATTTCACCACCGCAGCCGCACAGGAAAGCGGCAGTTCTCGGCTCTTCCTCCCCGACCTGCTCTTCCGTCTCTTTCTTTTCAGCCTTGCGGGCAGCAGGTGAGCTTAGCCATTTCGATGCCCCGCCGGCCGCCGCAC
>CBFDCY010000207.1:0-1802 GCA_965603425.1 uncultured Dehalococcoidia bacterium
TGTCGGCACTCAGCCCGGCTAGTTTAACCTGATAGGCACCGATGTTAAACAGGTTGATGGCAATGAGCACCACCGCTACTATGTTGAGCATCCTGGTGGTGATGCGAAAGTCCCTTTTTGCCCGGCTGATGAAATAGACGCAGTAGCCCCAGACGAACAGCATGACGGGGAGCAGGTAAGCATGTTTGGGCACAAACACGCCCAAGTACCCCAGCCCATCATAAAGGCGCCCATAAGAGAAAAAGAACACCAGGAATATAGCTGTGGCGAATCCCGCCTTAGCCAGGCTGCCGAGTATAAGGCTCAAGACTGCCCACAACACCAGAGTAGCAGCCACTGAGATTGCCAGCGGCAGCCATATCTCGTTTAGGGAGGTTTCAGCTATATTATAGGTATAAAGAAACAGTATGGGGAAAATAGCAAAAAACAGCGGGTAGAAAACCACCGGCCCCTTGAAAATAGCTTTTAACTTTTGTTTCATCTGAGTCCTGAACCAGCTTCCCATCGGCATGGCGAATTACTCTCCTAATCATCCTCCAGCAGCGGATAATCGGCGCCGAAATACTGGTTGAATATCAGGCGGAACGTGTTCACTGGCGATATATTATCATACAGCATTTCGGCATCCATGCCCGGGAGATACATGGCGTTAAGTATCTTGTGCCATTCATCATTGCCGACGGGATAACCAGGCCTAAGACCATGGTCCGATTGTAAGATGATAATGGGGGGAGTTTCAGATTTTTTAAGTAATCCGTCAACCACTGCTTCTATCTGTGTGGAGATGAAGATATACTGACCTAGATAAAACTGTTTATCTTCATGATTGGTCCAATTTGCAGAGGCGATGTACTCGCCTTCTGGACCAAACACAAAGGGCTCGTGAGGACAAATGAAATGGGCGAAAACAAATTTCCGGCCTTCCAGTTCAGGCAGCGCCTTAAGTTTCTCCAGCATGTACAAGGTCTGGCTCCGATAGCTATGTTCATAATGAATCCCAAAAAAGTGATAATAGAAAGGCCGCAGCATGGTGGTGTTCCACAGTATATGCACAAACTCAGTCACCCTACTGCTGCTATTATATCCATAGTAATCGAGGTAAAGGTCGACATTGTCCTTGACATACTTTTCCCATGTGTATGTTGCAAAATTGTTTCCGAAAACAATGTATTGATAGCCCTGCGCCTTCAGGAAGTCTGCCACCTGGCTGTAAGCCATCTTTCGGTAGGTAGCTTCGCTCCACGGGTCGTAATCGAGATACTCCATATTCAATATTTGGGCGATTATCAGAGGTGTAAGCGGCGTTCGTGTTTCGCTGTCGCTGGCTATGAAGAAGCCCTTATCCTCCAGGCTGTTGATAAACTCGCTGTTATCGTAATCGTAATATTCCTTCATGGTGTCGGGATGTGCGTATTCATCCAGGATGATGAAATAGATATCGGGCAGAGTATTGAGCTCTGTCGTATTGTCGGCAGTAGTCTCCGATGTCTCTGCCGGTGTGACGTCACCCAGGCCGGCTAGTTTAACTTGATAGCTGCCGATGTTAAACAAGCTAATTGCAATGAGCACCACCGCCACTATATTGGACATTTTGGTGGTGATGCGAAAATCCCTTTTCGCCCGTCCGATGAAATAGACGCAGATGCCCCAGACAAACAGCATACCGAGTATCAGGTAAGCGTGCCTGGGCACAAAATCGACCACTTTCTCCAGCGCGTCATAAAGGCGTCCGTAGGAGAAAAAGAAGACCAGGAATATAGCTGTGGCAAATCCTGCCTTAGTCAGGCTGCGGAGTATAAGGC
>CBFDCY010000208.1:0-1799 GCA_965603425.1 uncultured Dehalococcoidia bacterium
AACGAGCAGCTGGCGGAGATGGTGGTGCTGCGGGAGACGAGTCGGGCCTGTGGCCTGGAAGCGGCGCGTCGCGGCACAGAGGAACCTGCCGGCTCGGGTGTTTTCCTGCCCGATGAGCTCATGGGCAACGTGGCCAAGCTCAATGTCTGCAATGCCTTCTGGCGGGTGATGGCGCTGGCCGGCGATATCGGTGGGGGGTTTATCGTCACCATGCCCTCGCTGAAGGAACTGAAGAACCCCGAGGTCAAGGACTACGTTGAGGAGTTTTACTCCTTCGGCTCGGACGAGCCGACCGAGAACATCATGAAGGTTACCAAGCTCCTCCAGAACTGGACGGCAGGGCTGCACGGGGTGGGCACCTGGCATGGCGCCGGGCCTGTGCAGACGCAGAAAATCATGCTGCAGCGGGTCATCAACTACGACCACGAGAAAAATCTGGTCAAGAAGACGTTAAAGCTCAAAGAAAAAGGCGATAAGCAGAAACTTGAAGGCTAGCCGCGCAGGGTGGCGCCCAGCTGCTGGGACAGTTTCTTTAAGATTTGTTCCTGGACTTTGTTCGCCTCTTCGTCGGTCAGGGTGTGAGTTGGCGACTGGTAGGTGATGCGGTAGGCGAGCGACTTCTTTCCCGCTGGCACCTGCTTCCCGGAGTATACGTCGAATATGGTCACGTCTTTTACCAGTGAGAAGCTCCGGATTATATCAACCGCCTGCTGGTGGCTGACGCCGGCATCGGTAATCAAGGCAATGTCCCTGACCGTGGCCGGAAAGCGCGGTATCGGCTGGAACAGGCGATGCACGGTAATCAGGGGCAATAACTCAGTTATATTGAGTTCAAACAGGTAAACAGTCTCCGCAATGTCAAACGCTGCGGTTACCTTGGGGTGCAGCTCCCCGACGACTCCAACCTCTTTGTCACCGATGACAACGGTTGCCTGATGTGTCGGATGAAAGCTTTCATCATCACCCGGATTGAAGCTGGCGGAAAGGCCCAGTTTCTCGAACAGACCCTCCAGCACTGCCTTGGCGTCAAAGAAATTCAGATGCCCGCCATCGCCGAGCCACGATATACCATTCCTGGAGCCGCTGAGCAGGCCGCACAGCACTTCAGGCTCGTCGGGCAGCGCGTTTTTCTTCGGCAGGTATACCTTACCCAGTTCGAAAAGCCGTATGCCGACCTCTTCATGCCTCCGGTTAGAGACCAATGTTGCCAGCAGGTTGGCCCGCAGGGTAGGGCGCAGGTACTCCTGCTCTGCGGTCATGGGGTTGGCCAGGCGGGCTGGCATCGGTTCAAATTTCCGCGTCTGCGGCTTGAGCTGGCACAGCATCTCCAGGCTGTTAAGAGAATAGGTAATCGTTTCCTGGAAGCCATAGCCAACCAGAGTGTCCCGTATCTTCCGCTCCAGGTCGAGCATGGATGCCGGGCCATGCGGCGGTATCGACTGACTCAGCATGGTGGTCGGAATTTTATCGTAGCCGATAATGCGGGCGACCTCTTCAATGAGGTCGACTTCCCGCGTGATATCACTGCGCCAGTAGGGAGCGGTCGCTTTTACCTCGGTACCTGAAGCACCGGGCTGGCATTCAAACCCCAGTGAAGTCAGGCTGTTGGTTATCTGGTCGCGGGTGAATTCCACCCCGAGGATTTGCTTCGACCGTTCGGTGGAAATCGTAATTGGCTCCGGTTCACGTTTACCCGGATAGGCATCCGCTACGCCTTTAGCGGCTTCCCCGCCGCCAAGCTGTATTATCAATTGCGTGGCCCGTTTCAAGGCCGGCATGGTCAGCTCGGGGCGGATACC
>CBFDCY010000209.1:0-1778 GCA_965603425.1 uncultured Dehalococcoidia bacterium
TGAACGGCGCCGGTACGGCTGGCCTGAAATATCTCCAGGTTTCTCTGTGTCTGCACGTCCAGCGCCATGTACGACTCTGCGGAATAGGTCGACAGGCCGGTTATCTGCCCGAGGCCGCTCTTCTGTGTTTCCTGGATATAATAGATAGCAGCTCCGGCGGCGCCTATCGCCAGGGGCAGATTAGCGCAGCCAAAACCCTCCAGGGTCCTGACGCCGAAGTGGTCGAGCAGCGTCTGCCTGGCCGCCTCGACCTCATACCGGTAATCGTCAAGGCGAATGAGCGGCATGGCCAGTGTCAAAGCGGACAAATCTGTGCTCTGGGCAGCGATTATCTCCGCGGGCCCGATTCTCTCCAGTTCCGTGGACAACCGGGATAGCGGAAGCTCGGTGGCGGCAAATTCGCTGGTGGTGATATCAACGCAGGCAAGCCCCGCCTTTTCCTCCCCCAGCACCAGGCTGACCAGGTAGTTGTTCTTCTTGCTGTCGAGAAGACCGGGTTCAATCACCGTCCCCGGCGTGACCAGGCGGACCACTTCCCGCTGTACGATACCTTTTGTCTCCCCCGGTTTGGTGACCTGCTCACATATGGCCACCCTGTAGCCGCGGTTAATCAGTCGGGCCAGGTAGTTGTCCAGCGCATGGTACGGTATGCCCGCCAGCGGCACCTTGTTGCCCTTGCCCATCTCCCGCGACGTCAGGACGATTTCCAGCTCACGCGAGGCAATCCTGGCATCCTCATCAAAGGTCTCATAGAAGTCGCCGAGGCGGAAAAGGACGATGGCGCTGGGGTATCGCCGCTTTATCCTCAGGTACTGCTGTCGGATTGGGGTGGCACGCTCGCCCATAACAAGCCTATTCTACTGGAATTGTCAGGCAAATAAAAGGGAAGCGAACTATCACTTCCCTCTATTAAAAAGCAGGCGGCTTAATAAACCGGGCTTCAGTCCCTGGCCTCAGCTTCGACCAGGACATTCTCCGTTTCCGCCACTGCTTTTGGAAGCCTCAACCGCGGAACCTGACTCAAGGCCACGCCAAGCCCGATGGCTCCGAGAACTGTGCTCAATACTCTTTCCACTCCCGTCATGGGCTGCAGCCAGGTAAAGACCAGGATAAACGTGCCGGAGATACCAAACAAGGCCATCAACAACACACTCAGCGACCTGTCTCTTGTCATTTTCAACCTCCTGCTCCGTAAACTTCCATTATATATAACGTCAGGACAGCGACTTGGTTAGTGCCCCGCACTGAATTTTTTACTATAATATTTATCACCGGCACAAAAATAAACGTGCTCGGCGGGCAGGTTATGGGGTAATAAAAAAGAGGGGCGTCACGCCCCTCTTCTACTCCTCAACAAAAGGGTACAGGCTCAACTATCCCTTTAA
Organism: uncultured Dehalococcoidia bacterium; assembly: GCA_965603425.1. GTDB lineage: Bacteria > Chloroflexota > Dehalococcoidia > Dehalococcoidales > RBG-16-60-22 > E44-bin89. The sequence goes on from CBFDCY010000209.1 coordinate 1,386, forward strand.
ATATTTATCTATATCTGCTGCCGCCCTTTTCCCAGCGCCCATGGCGCTGATGACCGTGGCGGAACCGGTGACGATATCGCCGCCCGCCCAGACCTTGTTCTTCTTGGTCTGCCCTACCTCTTCATCGGCCACCACCGTTCCCCGCTTTGTCGTTTCCAGGCCGGGCGTCGTCTGGGCGATGAGAGGGTTGGGGGTGGTGCCCAGCGCCACGATGACAACGTCAACATCTATCTTGAACTCGCTGCCCTCTTTCACGATGGGCCGGCGCCGACCGCTCTCGTCGGGCTCACCAAGCTCCATCTCGTAACATTCCATCTGGCAGACGTTGTTCTGCTCATCGCCGATGAACTGCTTGGGGTTGGTCAGCAATTTGAAGATGATTCCTTCCTCTTT
>CBFDCY010000210.1:0-1768 GCA_965603425.1 uncultured Dehalococcoidia bacterium
CTTATATTTTTCAACTCGCCTCCACCTTCTCTGGCGTCGGTTCCCTGGCGGAAAACAGCGTGAGAACTTTGCTGGCAGCCCCACTCCCCTGGGCCACCGAATCGGGGATGTCCCTGGGGCCCTGGGCCGTTCCCGCAATGTAGATACCGGGGATAGAGGTCTCCAGAGGCCGGAATTTATAATGGACCTCGGTGATGAATCCATGAATATCGGTCTTTATGCCGAGCCGCTGCATTAACTCTACACCGGCTGGATTGGGTACCATGGCCATAGCCAGAACCACCATGTCGCAGGACAGCTCGATTTTCTTCCCGGTCAGAGTATCCGCTCCCCAGACCTGCAGTTTGTCGCCATCCCGAAACACCTTGGACACCCTTCCTCTCAGGTACAATACGCCGTCCTCTTCAACAGCGCGCTGGATAAATTCCTCGTAGCCCTTTCCCGTGCTTCTGGTGTCCATATAGAAAATATACGCCTGGCCATCGGGGACGGCGTGTTTGTATAGCATAGCCTGTTTCGCCAGATACATGCAGCATACCCGGGAGCAATAGGGAACGCCGTGCTCGGGGTCGCGAGAGCCCACGCACGAGATGAACACGACCTCTTTGGGTGACCTGCCATCGGATGGCCTCAGCACTACCCCGGCGTTAGCACCACCGGGAGCAAGAACCCGTTCGAATTGAATCCCGTCCACTATGTCAGGGTCCGGGGCAAACTCGGAGATTGCCTTCTTGGGGGTCAGTTCAAATCCGGTGGCAACGACAATGGCGCCAACATCCAGCTCTTCATAACTGTCAACCATCTCGTGGTCGATAGCTTTTCTTTCACAGGCGACTTCACAGGAACGGCATTCACAGCAACCGGCACAGTTCAGGCAGCGCCCGGCTTCCGCCACAGCCGTCTCCTCATCAAGGCCGAGTTCGACCTCAGCGAAGGAACCCTCCCTCTGTTTCAGGTCAAGCATCGGCATCGTCGCTCTCGGTTTCAGCGGCACCCCTTCTTTGGAGACTTCTTCGACCTTCGCCCGCTTTTTGGGCCTTCCCTGACTCAGGTCCGTGCCGTTCAAATAGCGGTCGATGCTTTCCGCTGCTTCTTTACCGGCAGCAATCGCCCCGATGACATCCGCCGGGCCGGAGACCGCATCACCGCCGGCGAAGACACCAGCCATACCTGTCTCCAGCGTGACCGGGTCGGCGGATATGGTACCCCGCTCAGTATAAGCAAGTTCCCCGGGCAGTCCCGCTTTGTCCACCGACTGCCCGATGGCAACAATCAAGTTATCCACGTCCAGCGTAAACTCCGAGCCTTTGACCGGTATCGGCCTTCGACGACCGCTGGCATCAGGCTCACCCAGCTCCATACGAAGACATTCAATGCCGGTCACTTTGCCACCCTGGCCTAATACTTTTACCGGTGCGGCCAGTATGTGGAGTTGAACTCCCTCATTCTCTGCCTCATCAACCTCGCTGGCTTCAGCCGGCATTTCATCCCGGGAACGGCGATAGACGATGGTCACCTCGCCAGCGCCCAGACGCCGGGCTGTTCTGGCAGCATCCACCGCCGCATTGCCCCCACCAATGGCCGCCACCCGCTGGCCCAGGCTGACTTTATCTCCAGAATTGACCTTCTTCAGAAAATCGATGGCGTGCATTACCCCCGGTGTGTCCTCGCCGGGAATGCCCGTTTTCTGGCTCACCCAGGCCCCGGTACCCAGGAAAACGGCCTGATACCCGCCGGTTAAGAGCTGCTTCAGGTCCCCCACGGGGCT
>CBFDCY010000211.1:0-1768 GCA_965603425.1 uncultured Dehalococcoidia bacterium
AGGTATTTCTTAACCAGTATGCCATCAATCACGTCATCCTCTGGCTGGATGAGTTCAAATTCTTCTGGCGCAACGTTATCTAACATATTTTTTGCCGCCTCCGGCCCTATAGGGCAGCGTTTTCCCAGTACCAAAACCTCCCCGGCAGGCGGTACCTCAAAGGTTGACAGGTCCATATTTAGCAGTACTCTTTTGCTTCTTTTACTTGTGTTTGGTGTCATAACTCCCTCCTTGTTTTTTCATATTCTACCCCCATAACCCGTCGTTGCTCCTTTAATTTCTATCAGGGCTACCGGCCTGGTCTTGCTCTATAGACAGGAACCCTGGCTTCATTCACTCCCCACTTTCTCTTCCTCAAACAACTCACTGATTCGCCCCATCTCACCTTGCTGGATACGCGTTGGGCTACCTGATATGATACCGGTAATATCGCGGAAAGGTTTGCCAATATGCATGCCCGTACCGTCGATGGTATATTCGCGGATGTCCTTATCGTGCCTGGAGCCGCGCATCTTGAGCACGGTCAGCCCCCGGCGCATTTCCCCATACATTTCCACGTAACGCAATAAAATAATGGAGTCGGTAATGGTAGAGATATGAGTCTCGGTGATTGATGTTCCGCCCATCAGGGTGGGTGTGGTGGCGGTGAAAAGTCCGGCAACCTCTCCATGCTTGATGAAGGAGGTCAGGCCGATGACAAATTCACGGAAACCCTTGATGGACGAGACGCGTTCCAGCGCCGATAGGCTGTCAACAACCAGGCGATTGGGCTTGAAAATATCAATCTCTGACCTGATCTTGATAAGATGGTCTTCCAGCCCGGCTGTCTCCGGGTACTCGCAGACGAACTTCAGCTTTCCTTCCTTTTCCATCTGCTCGTAGTCAAATCCCCAACCGGTGGCATTGCGAATGAGTTGCTCCCGGCTTTCCTCAAAGGCAAGTAACAAGCACCGCTCGCCATTTTTTGCCCCGCCAGCGATGAACTCGGTTGCCATGAGCGTCTTGCCATTACCGGTAGCACCGGATACCAGAATTATGGAATCACGGAAAAACCCTCCGCCACACATCTTGTCCAGCTCCTTATTTCCGGAAGTAATGCGTATATCAGAAGATTTCTGCTGCAGTTCCATGGCAGAAAGCGGAATTACCACGATGCCCGCGCCTGGCAAGATGGTAAAAGGGTACTCCCCCTTCTGGTGAGAGCAGCCGCGGAACTTGAGAATCTCTAAGGTCCGGCGGCGTTTCTCATGTTCGAGGGCATTACGCAGGATAATGACATTGTCGGCCACGAATTCCTCCACACCAAAGCGAGCGATTTCGCCGTATTCATGGATTCGTTCTGCAGTCAGGATGGAGGTGACGTCCATGCTCTTCAGTGCTGAGGCAACGCGGAAAAGTTCATGGCGTACCCTGGCTCCGTCGTCAAACTGGGTAAAAATAGCGCCCAGGGAATCCATGGTGACGCGCTTGGCATTGACTTTATTGACAGCATGCTCGATACGGGCTACCAGAGCACCAAAATCCCAGTCTCCGGCCGTAACAGGCTGGCTCCCTATGTCGGGAGAGGCGTCGACAAAGGCAAGTTTGCCTTCGTCCACCCATTTCTTCATATCCCAGCCCAAGCTCTTCATGTTACGGCAAATATCCGCAGGCGATTCTTCAAAGGTAATAAACACGCCGTTTTCTTTTGCCTTTATGATACCCTGCGCTATGAACTCGGCAGCAAAGACTGTCTTGGCACTGCCGGCGGTACCGGCAAGCAGAGTGG
>CBFDCY010000212.1:0-1750 GCA_965603425.1 uncultured Dehalococcoidia bacterium
ATGGCCTGGAAAACCGGCGACCCCGGCATTGTCTTCATTGACCGCATCAACCATGATAACCCCACCCCGCACCTGGGCAAGATAGAAAGCACCAATCCCTGCGGTGAGCAGCCGCTGCTCCCCTATGAATCCTGCAACCTCGGCTCCATCAACCTCGCCCGGATGCTTAGAGAGGGAGACGGCTCCGTTGAAATTGACCACACCAAGATGGCGAAGACCATCAAGACCGCGGTCAGGTTTCTGGACAACGTGATTGACGTGAACAAGTTCCCACTGCCCCAGATAGAGGAGATGACCCGGAAGACGCGGAAAATCGGCCTCGGCGTCATGGGCTTTGCCGACATGTTAATACAGCTTGGCATACCCTATAATTCTGAAGAAGCGCTCAACCTGGCCTCTGAAATCATGAAATTCGTCAGCGATGAGGCGACCCGGGCGTCTGAGGAACTGGGCAAGGAGCGCGGTCTCTTTCCTGCCTTTACAGGCAGCATCTATGACGCAGCGGATGCCCCCAAGGTCAGAAACGCTTCCCGCACCACCATCGCCCCCACCGGCACGCTGAGCATGATTGCCGGCTGTTCCAGCGGCATAGAGCCCCTCTTCGCCCTGAGCTACACCAAGAATATTCTGGATGGGGCGAAAATGGTCGAGGTGAACCCGCATTTTGAAGCAATCGCCCGGGAAAAAGGTTTCTACTCCGAAGAGCTGATGCAGAAGCTCGCCGACGGCGCTCACCTTGCCGATATTGAAGGGGTGCCCGATGCTGTGAAACCGGTATTCGTCACCGCCCACGAGATTACCCCGGAATGGCACGTGAAGATGCAGGCATCATTCCAGAAGTCAACGGACAATGCCGTCTCCAAGACGGTCAATTTCCCCCGGGAGGCGACCAGGGAAGACGTGGCCAAGGTGTACCAGCTCGCCTATGAGGCAGGCCTCAAGGGAATCACCATCTACCGCGATGGCAGCCGCGACGCGCAGGTTCTGACCACCGGCAAAACTGAGGGGAAGACCGAGCCAGCCACCGATGAAGCCAGGCTGACGCCTCGGAAGCGGGCCAAGGTAAACAGCGGCTTCACGGAAAGGGTTACCACCGGCTGTGGCTATATCTACGTTACGGTTAATTCTGATGAGCACGGCATCTGCGAGGTCTTCTCCCACCTCGGGAAAACGGGCGGCTGTGCCTCGGCACAGCTGGAAGCGACCTGCCGCCTCATATCGCTGGCGCTGAGGTCCGATGTGGACGTCGCCTCTGTTGTCAGGCAGCTGCGTGGTATACGCTGCCCGTCGATTGCCTGGGAGGAGGGCAAATCCATACTCTCCTGCGCCGATGCCATCGCCAGCGTGCTGGAAAAGCATACCACCGGCTATGATGGCAAGCCGAAGCCGGAAGACTATGGCCTGGCCAAGAACCTGGCCGGGCAGTGCCCGGAGTGCAGCAATATGCTCATTTATCAGGAAGGCTGCTTTATCTGCGCGGCCTGTGGATATACCAAGTGTTAGCTACCGGGAGGTGGAAATTTGGTTGTTAACAGAGTGAATAGAGATGTCATTGTTCTGGAGGGAATGGAGGCCAGGCGCGTCGGCGAAGGGGTTAGAGAACTACGCCTCCGCTGCGGGCTCTCCCTCGATGAGCTTGCCCGCAAGGCCAATGTCCCCCGCGACTACCTGAACCGCCTTGAGGAGGGGCAGGAAATGAGAATAGACCTCTCAGTCCTGGATAACCTCAGGCAGGTCAGCGACACCGACG
>CBFDCY010000213.1:0-1741 GCA_965603425.1 uncultured Dehalococcoidia bacterium
TCATGCTGATGGCTGCCATCGGGCAGTAGGGCAGACAGGCCTCGCACGCGATGCACAGTTCCGGGTCAATTTTCATTCTGCATCTTGCTCCTTTATCTGAATTTGGTTATTTTGCCAGGTCTTCAATGTCCAGTTCTTTCAAAGTCTCGGGCAGTGGCATACCGGTTTTTCTATCCCAGCCCATCAACTGGTAATACTGGTCCATCATCTTTTCCCAGTGCGGGACGATAGGCTTGTCCACGTTCGGGCCGTCCACAGTATACGAACAGTATCTTGAAGACGGCTTCTCCTTGTCCGGCGTCAATCCGCATTTGAGGTTGTAGATACGCATCATAGCTACCGCGCGCCGACCGATATTCATTACCTCTTCCAGACTGAGGTTCCAGCCGGTGGCGGCGTTGATGGATTCGGTCTGCGTTTTCGTATCGTTGAAGCTGCAAAACCAGCACTGGACGAGGCAGTCACTGACAGTCATGGAGCCGGTGGAGTTGGCCTCCGCCTGGACTACTTGTTCAGGATTGAAGACGTCCATGGGATTTGGCATCTTCCACAGGTCTTTGTCCACCACCAGCATCTGGGTCTGAAGGGTACTGGTGTCAGAAACAACGGTGTCCAGCATTTCCACCCAGCGTCCGCGGTGGTCATGGCCTCTGGGTGTATTGCCCTTGCCGGTGAAGATGGCCCAGTTAACCGCCTCGCCGCCCATTTTCTCGGCGGCGCGTTTCACACCTTCCGCCAGGGTATCGCCGTAGCCTTCGCGGTTGGCGATTTTCTTCAACAGGGCGCGGGTTGCCTCCACGTTTCCCCAGGTCATTTCCAGGCCACCGAGGTCTTCCTTTTTCAGAGCACCCTTTTCGTAGCATTCCATCACCCAGCCCACCAGCCATCCCGCCTCGTTGGTATCCATACCGAGGTTGTCGCACTCATTCGAGAGTACCACGGCGGCGCCTGGGTCTTTCTGTCCAATCTGCGGTCCCCAGGCGGCCCACTGCTCGTATTCAGGCTCTTTGCCGAAGAAGTCCTTGTATGGGCCCTCGGTAACGGTCATTAGTTCATAGTGGTGGGATGCACAGCCGTAACAGGGATAGTTCTGGCTCTTAAAGAGGGAGCGAACGCGCTGCCCGTCGAAAAGGTCTTTTTCCGGGAAGACGTTGGTCTGGTAGTTCTTGACCGGCAGGTAGCCTGCAGCCTCTCCGGCTGGTAGCACCCGGCTTGTGCCCCAGTTGAAAACGCCGCCACCGCCAAAGGCTTTGGCACCTTCAGTGGTCTTTTTGGCCAGCTCGCCGAGCTTCTCCGAGTCAGCAAACTGGAGTTTATTGGGGGCACGCTGGGCGGCAAAAGCTTTGAGTTTTTTTGAGCCCATCACGGCACCGAGGCCGTTGTGGGCCGCGGCATGGCCGCGGTCGCCAAAGACGCCGGCGAACCTCACCATATTCTCTCCCGCCGGGCCGATGCCGAAGACGCTCATTGCTCTTTCTTTATAACCCAGTTCTGCTTTGATGGCGTCCTCGGTTTCCCAGGAGCCTTTGCCCAACAATTTACTGGCATCCCTGAGTTCAGCACCACCTTCATGCAGATAGAGGTATTTCCAGGTAGTAGAAGCACCTTGAACGATGATGGCGTCATAGCCGCACCATTTAAGGTAGGCCCCGAAGTTACCGTTGGCTTGTGAGGAGGTGGCGCCACTGGTCATGGCACCTTTAGTGGTTATGGAGATGGTACCGCATCCTGGAATTCGGCT
>CBFDCY010000214.1:0-1740 GCA_965603425.1 uncultured Dehalococcoidia bacterium
TGCCCAGTTAAGTGATGAAGATAGAATCAGCCAGGCAGACGTGGTCATCTATACTGACTGCACCCTTGACGAACTGAAGGACAGAGTTGTAGAGCTCTGGCATGAACTGCGCTCCCGTATTTGACACTCAGGCGGAGCAACTGGTATAATGATTTGGTTTTTGAATTTGGAGGTGCACCATTTACGCCATAGTTGAAACCGGAGGCAAACAATACAGAGTGTCTCCGGGCCAGACAATAGAAGTGGAGCGACTGAGCGCGACTGAAGGCAGTAGCGTGGAGTTGGACAAAGTCCTGTGCATCGCCGATGGTGACAACGTCACACTGGGCGCGCCAACAGTTGAAGGGGCCAAGGTAATTGCCACCTCTCAGGGAGAGGCAAAGGGCGACAAGGTTGTTATCTTCAGATATAAACCGAAAGTCCGCTACAGTATCAAGACGGGGCACCGGCAGCTTCACACCAAACTGGTTATAGACAAGATAGTCAGTCCGGGGATGGCTGCGGAAGAGCCGGTGAAGAAACCCCGCCGCAGAAAAGGAGTCACCAAGGATGGCACATAAAAAAGGAGGCGGCTCCAGCCGTAACGGGCGGGACAGTCAGCCCAAGCAACTCGGTGTGAAACGGTTCGCCGGTCAGATAGTGAACGCCGGGACCATTCTGGTCAGGCAGAGAGGTACGCGTATATTCCCAGGTAACAACGTCGGTCTGGGTCGGGACCACACTCTTTTTGCCCTCATTGATGGTACGGTCAAATATGAACCGGCCGGAAATAACAGGAGAAAGGTCAGCGTTTACGCCAGCTAACCGCTATGAAAGAAAAGATTCATCCTAAATATTTCAATGACGCCAAAGTTGTCTGCTCTTGCGGCCACACCTTCACCACGGGCTCTACCCGAAAGGAACTCAAGGTTGAGGTATGCAGCCAGTGCCACCCCTTCTACACCGGGGAGAGGCGCGTACTTGATGCCACCGGTAGAGTAGAGCGCTTCAAGAAACGCTACAATGTGAAAGATTAAAGCAGTATGCTGATGAACAAACGAGGAGCGGGATATCAGCACCGCTCCTTTTTCTTTATCAGGGGATGTTGATGAAAGCGAAGTTCCATTACGGAGGCCAGGCGGTCATCGAGGGCGTGATGATACGGGGGCGGAAGTCGGCAATTACTGCCGTGAGACGCCCGAATGGCGAGGTAATCACCAACAGCCGACCCCTTTCACCAGTCTATACCGGCCGGATGCGAAAAGCCCCACTGCTCAGAGGAATCATCGTTCTCATCGAAGCGATGGTGCTGGGCATCAGCAGCCTCCTTTATTCGGCGAATGTATCGCTGGAAGAAGAGGAAGAAGAAATCACCGGGAAAGCGGTATGGCTTATGATTTCAATCTCCGTCCTGCTGGCCGTTGTCCTGTTTCTGGTAATTCCACTTTTCCTTACCCGGCTTATCAACCCGTACATAAGCTCGTCACTGGTCTTTCATCTGATAGAGGGGGCCATAAGATTGCTCATCTTCATTGTCTACCTGAAGCTGGTTGGGCTGTTGCCCGATATAAAACGAGTCTTTACCTACCACGGTGCCGAGCATAAAACGGTTAACGCCTATGAACACGGAGTACCGCTGGAAGTTGAGGCGGTAAAAAAGCACGACAAGGCGCACGTACGCTGTGGCACCAGTTTCCTCTTCGTGGTGCTGATGATTGCCATCGTGGTTTTTGCGCTGGTCGGCCGGCCGTCACTGTGGCT
>CBFDCY010000215.1:0-1734 GCA_965603425.1 uncultured Dehalococcoidia bacterium
TGTCATTCATAATGAAGCTGGTTACCCGGCCTTCGGCATCGCAATTGATTGCCTTGCAGTCCTGCCCGCCCATATCCATGATGGTTCTTACCGATGGGAAGTACCAGCTGATGCCTTTGGCATGGCAGCTTATCTCGGAGATATTCTCGTTGGCGAAGGGGACAAGCACCCTGCCGTAACCGGTAGCCACAATGTATTGAATATCGTTAAGAGATAGGCCGGTTCCTTCCAGTACCTTTTCCATTGTCATCCGGGAAGTCTTTACACTCTCGGGGCCGGTATCACAGATTACCGATGAGATAATGGCGCCGTCATTCATTACTGCGGCTTTAGCGGCTCGCGAACCGATATCTATACCGGCAACTATCATCTAGCTGGCACCTTTCTCTATGTTTTCCTGGGCAATAACGGCGGCACCCAGGGCGGCAACTATCTGCGGCATTTCGGGCACCATGACTTCAACGCCCAGCTCTGCCTCCAGGATTTTCACCAGGCCACTGTTCAGAGCCACGCCACCAATGACGGCGACGTCCTTCTCAATACTTATTCTCTTGCACATTGATATGATGCGGGTCACCACGGAAAAGTAAATGCCGGCGACGATGTCCTCCCTGGGAGTGGGTGGTTCTCGGTGCACGTGAGATATCACCTCGGATTCAGCAAACACGGCACAGGTGCTGGCAATATCAGCTCTGGACTTAGCCTGAAGGGAGAGTTTTGCCATCTCTTCCAGGGGCACCTGCATCAATTTGGCCATCTGCTGCAGGAAGATGCCGGTGCCGGCGGCGCACTTATCCTGGTTTATCCAGTCGTTGAGGCGTCCCCGCTCGTTCACCTTGATGACAGTGCTGCTCTCGGCGCCCATATCTATCGCCATCCGGACCGAGGGATACAGGTAATGGATTCCCCGCGCCAGACAGGTGGTGAGAGATTTCGGTTGCTGACTGAGTGAAACCGATTTTCCACCTGCGCCGGTGGAGACAATATAACAATCGTCAGTAGAGCTTAACCCGGCCTGATTTAAAGTCTTCTGCATTGCAGATTCAGCACTTAACTCAGCTTCATCCTCGGATGGTATTATACTGGAAGCCAGGATGGCGCCATTGTCTAGGATAACGGCTTTGGTGGTCAGGCTGCCAATATCTATGCCCAGTGCTTTCATATACGTAAAATTAGCGGTCTTCCAGCAGTTCAAAGAACTGCTCAAGCTTACCGCGTACTTCCTCCTTGGAATTAATCGTGGGGTCAACTATATCACAGTCCACAGTCAGCATCGGCACGTCCACTTCATTGAGGATGTCCTTGAATATCTTGATGGTAGCACAGGTATGCCGGCAGCCGATAAACGCCCAGTAAATCGCGCCGTCAATCTTATACTGCTCAACGCAGTCCAGTATATCCTGCAGTGCCGCTTCGGTCAGGGGACTGTACATGCTTCGCCTCTCCGGAATCATGCCTGCCTTTTTGACCACGCTCTCCAGTGGCTGGCTCGGGTCAAGCCTTCCCTCCGCCCAGCGGGTAAAGAGGGGTTCAACGACACTTACCGCACCGTATTCCTGCCCAACCTTCTCCAGAAACCCGGTCAGGTGCATGGGCGGTATGAACAGGGTCATCAGGCGGAAGCGCTCCGGCGAAACGGCACCTTTGCCCTGGCGAACCATATCCGCAAGTTCATCGCGTAGTGTTTCCAGGTACTCAATTGCCTCCGGCTGACCGGGGCAGAGATAATCAGCC
>CBFDCY010000216.1:0-1727 GCA_965603425.1 uncultured Dehalococcoidia bacterium
TCCGTAATCGAATAGTTCACCCGGCATTTATCGCAGTACAGCGAGCCGCTGACTATCTCTTCCTCGTTCCCCTCTTCTACAGTTAGCTGCAGTTCGCCCTTGCACACCGGACATACCAGGATATCCATAAGCTCTCTTTTCATAATCTAGATTATAGCACGATTGTCCTTCACTTTTAACCTGCTTTTAACCGCAATCGCGGCCGATAATATGACGACTTTTTTGACAAATAAAATTTGCCTGTGATAACATACCAAACGGTTACACATTTTAAAAAAGGGGACGAAAAAAGCATGAGAAAAAACCTGACCAAGGAGAAAATTCAGGCCGGTGAAACCGCCTACGGTGTATTCGTCAATGTCTCCAATCCCTCCCTTGTCGAAATTGTCGGCCATCTTGGGTTTGATTTTGCCCTTATCGATGCCGAGCATGGCCCAATGGGCCTGGAATCATGTGAACAAATGATACGGGCAGCCGACGCAGTTAATACCACGCCACTGGTTCGCGTCGCCATGAACATCCAACAGAACATCCTCCGCTACCTTGATATGGGTGCTCTGGGTGTGCAGCTGCCGCTGCTCAATAACAAGGCAGATGTGGAAAGCGTGGTGCGCTCGGTCAGGTACCGACCGGTGGGCAGGAGGGGCCTGGCCGGGGTCAGGGCCAACAACTGGGGAATGTGGGGGCCGATGGCCGAGTACGTAGAGGAAGCAAACCGCCAGAATCTGGTCATCGTACAGATAGAGACCATGGAGGCGGTGGAAAACATCAAAGAGATACTGACCGTTCCCGACATCGATATCGTATTCATCGGTCCGAATGACCTGTCCGCAGCTATGGGTTACACCGGCCAGCAGAACCATCCTGAAGTACATAAAACGATTGATAATCTCGTTAAGGAAATTCACGCCGCCGGCAAAGCCACCGGCACCATAGCCTATGACGCTGATACACTTAAACTGCGCAAGGAACAGGGTTTTAAGTTCATCGTTTATAACATCGTGGCGATGATTGTAAAATCGGGTCGTGAATATCTAAAGCTGGCACGGGGATAGTCGTAACACACAACGTTCCGCATATTGAAATAACGGAGAGCTAGGACAGGTATGAAATCGGGTGCGGCTGGAGCCAGAGTCAGGAATAAGGCAACCATAAAGGTCAGCGTTGAGGTTATGTCCTGGTTGAAGGAGGACTTCGAACACGAAGGCTGGGACAGGCTGGTTTTCGACCAGGAAATTACCGGTAATTCATCGATTATGGATTTGCTGCAACAACTGGCCAAGAAGTATCCCAGATTCAACCAGAAAGCTTTCATCGACTCCAAACACAATTTACTTGACTACAGCGCAGTGGTTTTTAACGGCACGTTTCTGTCCTCGCTCCAGAACCTTGATACCGAGCTGAAAGAAGGAGACAATATAAAACTAACCCCCGGTTTTTATGGGGGATAAAAGGAGGAATGCAAAGCATGAATGGCTCTACAGGTAAAGTTCTGAGAGTCGATATGACTCAGGGCAAGCTATGGGATGAGGCTCTGGACGAAGCCACGCTCCAAAGGTACCTCGGTGGTACGGGACTTGGCACCAAGTATCTGATGGAAGAGGTGGACCCAAAAACCGACTGGTCTGACCCGAAGAACATTTTCTTCCTCGGCTCCGGCATTCTCGGCGGCAGCCGAATTCCAGGATGCGGTACCATCTCCATAACCACTAAAGGTGCCATGACCA
>CBFDCY010000217.1:0-1713 GCA_965603425.1 uncultured Dehalococcoidia bacterium
CCCTGGCACATATAAGAAAGAAAGTTAGAGAACTCATCATGGCCGAGAACAAGTACCTCACCGCACCGCTTCCATCGAAAAAAATGCCCGCAGGCATTCCCTACATCCTTACCAACGAAGCCGCCGAGCGTTTCGCCTTCTACGGCATGCGGTGCATCCTCGTCTTTTTCATGACCCACTTCCTGCTCAACGCCGCCGGCGAGTTTACCCCTATGACCAAGGAGCAGAGCAAAACCTGGTTTCACCTGTTCGTCTCAGCCGTCTATTTCACCCCGCTCCTCGGCGCACTGGTCTCCGACATCTGGCTCGGTAAATACAAAACTATCCTCTTTTTTTCGATAGTTTATTGCTTCGGATTCTTTGCGCTGGCATTCAATCAAACACGCCTTGGGCTCACCACCGGACTGATACTCATCGCAATCGGCTCGGGAATGATAAAGCCCTGCGTTTCGGCCAACGTCGGCGACCAGTTTGGGAAAAGCAACAAGCACCTTATGGCAAAAATATATAGCTGGTTCTACTTCGCCATCAACCTGGGCGCCTTTCTTTCGAATTTCTTTGTACCCATATTGCTGGACCGCTACGGACCAAAAGTCGCGTTCGGAGTACCTGGAGGCTTTATGACACTGGCCACTTTCGCATTCTGGCTCGGAAAAAAGAAATTTGTTCACATTCCACGCGGCGGCATCCAATTTGTCAAGGAGTGCTTCAGTGGTGAAGGTATCAGAGCAATCGGAAAGCTGTGTATTATCTTTGTCTTCGTGGCGCCGTTCTGGGCGCTGTTCGACCAAATGGACTCATCCTGGATGCTACAGGCCGAGAAAATGAATCGCAACTGGCTGGGCCATGAGTGGCTGCCTACCCAGATTGTCGCTCTCAACCCCCTGATGATACTGATTTTAATTCCTGTTTTTTCTTACGTTATATATCCGGCAATAAACAAGATGTTCCCATTGACGGCACTGCGCAAAATAGGATTGGGCCTGCTTCTGGCAGCTTCACCTTTCGTCATCTCAGCCCTGATTGAAAGCGGAATTGTCGCCGGCGGCACACCCAGCATCGGATGGATGGTTCTTGCATACGCGCTGCTTACCTCTGCAGAAATAATGGTCTCTATCACCTGTCTGGAGTTCTCATATACTCAGGCCCCTAAGAAAATGAAGTCATTCATTATGGCAGTCTTTCTCCTGTCGATTTCACTCGGAAATGCCTTCACCGCCGCTGTCAACGCCTTTATCCAAAATGAAGACGGCTCCAGCAAGCTTGCCGGTCCCAGTTATTTCTGGTTCTTTACAATCGTGATGCTGGTAACAGCAGTTATTTTCATTTTTGTCGCCAGGGGCTACAAAGAAAAAAGCTACCTCCAGGATGAGACCCCGGCAGAATCTTCAGCTTGACCGCATCGCAAAAAATATTTAGCCCCCAGGCCTGCCCTGGGGGTTATGCAGTTATATTTAGCCCTGGGTTTTACCCAGGGTTGTTTTACCCCGCCATCTCAAAGCGCCTTGAGCAGAAGCTCGCGCACGACAATCTTCATCGGCCCGAACTCCTCTCCCGGATGGACCTGAAAACCAATCTTACCCGAATCAGTGGTGTCATCGTGCACGTCAGCGACCTGATGGCCTTTAATCCATACCTGAAGATGGTCCCCTTCGGCACGAACCTTTATCGTATTCCAGCCCTCGCGGTCCACTATGCTTTTGTCCTCATTCA
>CBFDCY010000218.1:0-1700 GCA_965603425.1 uncultured Dehalococcoidia bacterium
ATGCCGCACTTCGGCTGGGCAATCGTGCACATCTGCGCCAGCGACGTCGCCGTGCTCGGCGTAAGACCAAGGTACATGACCATCTGCCTCCTGCTGCCGCCCGGCACAGAGGAAAGCGTGCTGGAACATATCTGGCAGGAGGTACATCAGGAATGTGAGAAGCTGGGCATAGCCATCGTCGGCGGCCACACCGGCGTCGTTCCCGGCATCGGCTATCCACTGAATGGCGGCTGTACCATGTTCGGCATCGGGAAAAAGGAGCAGCTTACGCCCCCGTCCAACGCCAGAGTGGGCGACCGGGTCATCATGACCAAAGGCCCGGCCGTGGAAGCGGCAGGCATACTCGCTTTCCAGGCGGAAAAAGAACTCGTGGCGAAGTATGGTCGCGATTTAGTTGAGAAAGCCAAAGCCCTGTTCATGGCGATGAGCGTGGTTCCGGATGCCATAACGGCCGCGCCCTATGCCCACGCCATGCACGACGCTACCGAGGGAGGCCTGCTCAATGGCATCTACGAGATTGCAGAAGCTTCCGGTACCGGCATGATAATATATGAAGACAGTATAGTCATCCCGGAGGAGATAGACGCTGTCTGCCAGCACTTCGCTATCGACCCCCTAGTCTCCATCGGTGAAGGGACACTGGTCATTGCCGCCACTCCGGCCAACACCCCCGAGCTAATCAACGCCCTTAAGCAAAGCGGTATCCCCGCCTGGGAAATCGGCGAGGTGACGGAAAAAGACCGTGTTTTCGTCCGCAAGGACGGGAAAAAGGAAACACTGACGCCCGTCAAGGTAGACCCGTTCTGGGCAGCTTATTTCAGTACGCTGGGAGGATAAAATTTGAGCATAAATCAGCAAGAGGAAATGATACTGGGCAATCTTGCCCACGCCGTGGCCACTTTGCAGGAGAGCGCCGAATTCGCGCTTCTTATGCCAGAAGTAAGGGTAAACCTGGTCCACGCGCTGCCTGATGCCAGGACAGGGACAGACGTCGCCGCCATTGATGGCAGGATAACAGTGGTGCGGGGATTTCCCTACGCCTCCGGCCTGCCGGCCTGGGGAGGCTCCGACCATATGGCGCGCCTGGTAATCGAGGTGAGAAAGTACGACCCGTCAATAAACGCCGGCATTAATTTCAGATGTGATGCCGACGTGATTGAACTGATGAAGCAGTACTGCGCGGAGAAAGGGTTCCTCTTCGGCTGGATTGACCGTACCAATGAACCGGCGGAAGTGATGGCCAAGGACCGCAGTTCCATGCCCTGGAAGATAAAACAGCTGGTGGACAGCGCCGGCGGCGTACCCAGGCTGTTCTACGAAGGCGATGGCTGGGGCAAGGAGCCGCTCTCCGTAGCCCTCGGTGACACGGCGGTCGGCGTGGTGGATATGGCCATCGACATCGCGCGGCGTTACAAGAAGAAACTGGGTTAATCTCATCCTCTATAAAACCAAACTCGGGACAGCTTCTCTCAGGGAAAAATCGTGGATAAAGTAGCCGTTGCTATGAGTGGCGGTGTTGATTCCTCTGTCGCCGCCGCTTTGCTGAAAGAAAGAGGTTATCAGGTTATCGGCGTCACCATGCGAGTGTGCACCGGAGATAAGGCGGACACGTCTCCAGACGCGGCTCCTGCCTTCATCAATGATGCCCGACGTGTGGCCGATGCGCTCGGTATTCCCCATCACGTGTTTGATTTGAGGGA
>CBFDCY010000219.1:0-1697 GCA_965603425.1 uncultured Dehalococcoidia bacterium
CCGGTGAGCATGGCCAGGTTGGCTACGGCAATCACATTGTCCGTGCCGTGGGAGTGCTGGGTGATGCCCATGGCGTAAAAGATAGCTGCCGGGTGATTGGTGGCGTATATTCTGGCCGCCTGCGCTATCTTTTCTTTGGGCACGCCGGTAATTCTCTCCACCGTATCCAGGTCAAAGTTAGAAAGCGATTCCCTGAAGGCATCGAGGTTCTCGCAGCGCTCACTGATAAAGTCTTTGTCCAGCAAATCCTCATCGACGATAACCCGGCACATGCCCATCAGCAGGGCAACATCGCTGCCGGGATGGTGCCGCAGGTGAATATCGGCATGGCGGGCCAGTTCTATCTCCCTGGGGTTGGCTACGATGAGCTTGGTGCCCCGGCGCACCGCGCGCTTTATTTCAAAACCTATGACCGGGTGGGCTTCGGTGGTGTTGCTGCCGATGACTAAAAAGCAGGCGGAATCTTTAATATCACCGATGGAGTTGGTCATCGCCCCGCTCCCGAAGGTGGTGACCAGACCGGCCACCGTGGGGGAATGTCAGAGGCGGGCGCAGTGGTCGATATTATGCGTACCGATGACCGCCCGTCCCAGCTTCTGAAGCAGGTAATTTTCCTCATTGGTGCACTTGGCCGAGGAGACGATGGCGACCTCTTCCGGCTTATATTTTTCCAGGCGTGTCGCCACCTCGTCGAGAACCGCGTCCCAGGTTGTTTCACTGAATTCCCCGTTGCGCCTGACCAGCGGGTGGTTCAGGCGGTCAGGGTGATGGATAAATTCGGTAGCGCCGAAGCGACCCTTGACGCAGAGCTGGCCGTGATTAACATCGTTATCCCTGTCGCCGTGGACACATATAACCTGTCCGTCTTTTACGCCGAGGTACATCTGGCAGCCAACGCCGCAGTAAGGGCAGGTGGTCTTCACTTCGTAGTCTGACTGGAGGGACATCTTGGGCATCAGAGCGCCCACCGGACAGCGCACCATGCACTCACCGCAGGACCGGCACGCCGATTCAAACAGGGAGGCGCTGCCAACGGGACTGACCTGTTCGCGGTCTTCACGGCTCTTTATCTCGATGGCGCCCACTACGGTGACTTCATGGCAGGTGCGAACGCATTTGCGGCAGAGGATGCAGTAATTGCGGTCGATTTTGAAAAAAGGGTTGCTGTAATCAACCGGGCGCGACCTTGTTTTGGGACGAACGGGCAGCTCGGTTATGCCCAGGTAGTCGACCACTTTCTGCAAATCACAGTGGCCGTTCTTGGGGCAGAGCACGCAGCGGTCGGTTACCGCCACGTTGCGTAAGCAAATATCATAAGGCTGGCAGCGCTCCTTGCGGTCGCAGACAAGGCACTCGCTGGGGTGTTCGGCAAGGATTGGTTCCAGGGCGGCGCGGCGGGCTTCATTCAGCTGCCTGGTATTGGTCCGGACCACCATTCCTTCGGCGACCGGCGTGGTGCAGGCGAGAGGTAAATCTGGCATGCCATCGATTTCCACCACGCAGAGGCGACAGTCACCAGTTGGCTCAAGGTCAGGGTCATGGCACAGGTTGGGAACATATATCCCTGCCGCCTGGATTGCGTCAAGCAGAAGGGTGCCCTTACCCGTTCTGATTTCTCGTTCGTCAACGGTTATCCTGACTTCATCCATCACCTGGAGGCAACCTTTTGCCGAAGTCTGGATTTATTCTTACCTGGC
>CBFDCY010000220.1:0-1691 GCA_965603425.1 uncultured Dehalococcoidia bacterium
CTGCGGCAATACGATGAACAATGGGGAAATAATCGTTCACGGTCACGCCGGAGACGTTATCGGACTGTCCGCCAGGGGAGGCAAAATCTTCGTTCGCGATAGCATCGGCTATCGGGCCGGTATCCATATGAAAGAATATCAGGACAAAAAACCGATTCTGGTCATCGGCGGCACAGCCCAGGACTTTTTTGGTGAATACATGGCGGGTGGCGTCCTGGTTTTGCTGGGTCTGAACGAAAATCAAGACCATAAAGCCAAATTTGTTGGCACCGGAATGCATGGAGGTGTTATCTACCTGAGGGGAAGTATCGAAAGTCACCAGCTGGGTAAAGAAGTGGGCGTTAACGACCTGGAGAACGTAGACTGGCAGATATTGAAAAAGCTCGTTGCTGAATTCGCCGCCCATTTCGATTATAATACTGGGGAGATATTGAAACACAAGTTTATCAAGCTCTTCCCGCTCTCACTACGCCCTTACGGTAGAATTTATGCCCATTGAAAAGAGGCGATTGATGTCCGGCAGAGAAAAGAAACTTCTCATCGTAACGGAGACAGACAAAGACGTCAACGGGCTGTATTCTGAACTTGCCCGTAACGGATTCGGCTGCTCCATGGCTCACGCCCAAAATGGAGTGATTGAGCAGTTCACCGAGGAAGCTCCCGACTTGGTGGTGCTGGAAATAGACAGGGGCGCTAACGACTCAGCCATCTGGAAGCTGGCGCAGAAGATAAAACAGGCGAAACCATTGCCTGTCATCGCTCTGGTCAACAAGGAAATCCTTGGTAACCTTAACGCCAATTTGAACCTGGTAGATGATTTTCTCCTCAAGCCAGGTGATGCAAGCGAACTTTTGTTGCGGGTGAAAAGACTGCTTGAAGATACGGGCAGCGCGGATAACAGTGAGCTGATTGAATGCGGTGATTTAGTAATAGATTTGGCCAGTTGTGAGGTTACCCTCAATGAAAGGCTCATCGAGCTCACTTTCAAAGAATACGAGCTGCTCAGATTCCTTGCCAGCCACCAGGGCCGCGTATTCACCCGGGATTCCCTCCTCAACGAGGTATGGGGATATGATTACTTCGGCGGCGACAGAACAGTGGATGTCCACATCAGGCGTCTCAGAAGCAAGATTGAAGACGCCACCCACACCTTCATTGAAACGGTACGGAACATCGGCTACCGGTTCAAGTGCAATAGTTAGCTTAACCTTCCCTCCTGCTTTATTCTGTAACCTGTATTTAACATCCCTGTAATCTGCTGGAAACAATCCCGGTTTAAACTGAAGGAAGAAGCAGTAAAGCAGGAGTTTTTAGATGTCCGTTAGTTCCGGTGATACCGCCTGGATTTTAATCTCCTCAGCGCTGGTCATGTTAATGACGCCGGGAGTAGCCCTCTTCTACGGCGGAATGGTGCGGAGAAAAAACATTCTCTCCACACTGATGATGAGCTTTGCTGCTCTGGGTCTGGTAGGGCTGCTCTGGATTCTCTATGGCTATAGCCTGGGTTTCGGTTCGGATGTCGGTGGCCTTATCGGGCGGCTGGACTTTATCGGACTCCGCCAAGTAGGACAGGAACCTTCCCCCGTCTATGCCAGCACGGTGCCTCACCTGGCCTTCATGGTTTTCCAGGGCATGTTTGCCATAATCACCGTCGCCCTGATTACCGGGGCGGTAGTAGAACGGATAAAATT
>CBFDCY010000221.1:0-1628 GCA_965603425.1 uncultured Dehalococcoidia bacterium
CGGTTTTTTTGTTCTCTTTATCAGCGTAGCCTTAGCACTTTTATTCCCTTTACCGCCGAATGTCGGCGTCTGGCCGTTAGCTATGGCGATACTATCCGGAATAACCAGAGCGGCTTCCGTCATTATCATGCTTTACCTGATGAAAAAAGAGGAAGTCTCACTGGTAATACCAATAGCCAACTCCTACCCGATAATCGTAGCTCTAATAGCTATGCTAACACTCAACGAAACGATGAGCCCCCTGCAATGGGTGGCAATAATTATAGTGGTCTTTGGGGTACTATTGACCTCAGTCCGGCTGGTTGCAGGAGCCCGTATTACCTGGCTTGGTAAACCTGTGGCTCTACTTGCCGGCTCGAGTGTTCTCTGGGCAGTATCAGATATCATGGCAAAATATGCTCTGGAATATATGTCCAGCTGGAATATGTACTGGATTTCCCACTTAATTATTCCGGTAGCCTTTTTCTCCATTTCATTGCGCCCGAGTGTTTTTCGGGAAGTAATGAATTTTAAGGAGAGAAATTCATCGATACTAATGTTGACACTGAACGAGACGATGGCGGTGATAGCTCTGGTTTTGTTCTACTGGTCAATGCAGAGAGGGCCGGTATCTCTGGTCTCCGCAATCTACAGCATCCGGCCGGTGTTTGTTTTTCTTTACGCTTTGATAATCAGCCGTTTTTCAAATATGCTTCTGGAAAGCCGGAGTAGTGGGGAAGCGCTGGCACTGCGTTTCATAGCCACCGCCATGATTGTTGGCGGCATAGTCATCATATACCTTAACTGAGATAGCTTCCCAACAGTGCCTCCGGCCAAACCGACGGCCAGGACAGGGGCAACAGCGAGAACTTCACTCCTTTTTCGTGTTATGATACATATACAGTAACAACCTGCCGAAGCACCTTTTTCGCAGAAAGGAACCCGCCATCAGAAGCAGATTCAGTTTGCGCTCTCTTTTTAGTGGACTGATGCCCCTGTTCGTGCTGGCACACCTTTCCCACCACCTGGTGACTGCCCTGCCGGTGCCGCTACTGCCCTATATTCGTGACGAATTCGCCCTGGATTACACCCGCGCCGGATTCATCATATCGGCTTTCGGTGTAGTCTACGGCGTCTGTCAGCTACCGGCGGGATGGCTCGCCGACCGCCTCGGGCCGCGCATCCTGCTTACCAGCGGTATCGTCGGCGTGGGTGCCACCGGACTGCTGGTCGGTTTGTCTCCCAACTATCTTATATTGCTCGCCGGCCTGGTGCTGATGGGCATACTGGGGGGTGGTTATCATCCCGCCTCCACTACCATGATATCGACCGTGGTAGAACCAGGGAAACGCGGCCGGGCACTCGGTTTTCACCTGGTCGGCGGCAGCTTCAGCTACTTCCTGGCACCGCTCATTGCGGCTGGACTTGCCAGTGTTCTGGGCTGGCGCGGGCCGTTCATCGCCATGGCCATTCTCAGCATCAGCATCGGCATCATACTTCACGTCATACTTGGGAAACGCATGTCAACCCAGAAAACAGTGACCAGGGACACCAACGTTGAACCGGAAACTCCATTTTCTCCCGGTAATATGCGCCGCCTGATAACCGTGATTGTGCTTAGCGCTTTCACCATGGCGATGGTAATGTCC
>CBFDCY010000222.1:0-1628 GCA_965603425.1 uncultured Dehalococcoidia bacterium
CTGAAGCAGCACCTTGCCCATGATGGTGGGCAATTTGTGCTTCGCGGGATTGTTGACGTAGCTGGTCACCACCTTACAGGCAAGTGCGCCCATCTCCTTGAGATACGCCGGCATGTAGAGTCCCAGCCCTTCCCCGGTGAACAGATTGATGCGCGGGGGCAGAACCGCGGTGCCGGAGGCCAGCTCGGCAAAGGCCTTTTCCACCACCTCCATACACGGCGCCATATCAAGCACTTTCATTACGTCATTTTGATTCAGTAACAGCACCGACTCTCTCCTTGCATATTTAATTGCAATATATCACGGACAACCCGTTCTGACAATCACCACAGCACATTGCCTTGACAGGTCGACTTCTGATACAGTGAATGATAGTTTTGTATCGTTTATCAAAGTACGGAAAGTACTGATATGGCAGACAAAGATTATATCAGGCAAGAAGTGTTTCGCTTTATCGAAGGCAGGCGCGCTGAAATCGTTCGCGACCTGAGCGAGCTGGTCCAGATTCCCAGCGTGACCGGACAGGAAGGCGAAGCTCAGAACTACATGTACCGTTTATACTCGAACCTGGGCTTGAAGGTAACATCACTGGACACCGACCGGGATAAAATACGCCGGCACGAAGCCTATGTCAAATCGGATTTTGATTACCGCGGGCGGCCCAATATCGTTGGCGTCTGGGAAGGCAAACCGTCGGCTAGGTCTTTGATACTGAACGGACATATCGACGTGGTTCCCCCGGAACCGATTGCGGAATGGGAATTCTCGCCCTGGGAGGGCAGAGTTGTGGGTAACAAGCTCTACGGTCGCGGTGCCTGTGACATGAAGGCGGGGCTGATGGCCAACTACCACGCTTTGAAAGCCCTGCTGGAAACCGGGTTCAAACCAGAAGGCACGGTAATCCTGCAGAGCGTAATCGAGGAAGAGACGATGGCCAGTGGCGGGACACTCGCCTGCCTGGTCGAAGGTTTTACCGCCGATGGCCTCATCATTCCCGAGCCGAATATGAAGATTATGATTGCCCATCCCGGCGTTCTTTTCTTTAAAGTAAGGGTGATCGGGAAGTCGGCCCATGCCGGCGTGGCTCACACCGGGGTCAATGCCATCGGCAAGATGAACCGGGTCTACGACGCTCTGGTAAAACTCGATGCAAGGCGGGCGCAGGATAACCGCCATCCGCTCTTGGAGAAGCATGCCGGGCGCTCCTGTCATCTGAATATCGGCACCTACCAGGCTGGCGACTGGATTTCAACCGTGCCGGGCTGTGCGGAGATTACGTGCCGCATGTCTCATCTGCCCGCCGAAAACGCGGATGAAGTAAAACAGCAGGTACAGCAGGCCGTTAAAAAGGCAGCGGATGGCGACGAATGGCTGCGACAGCACCCCCCGGAGGTTATCTGGTACGAAAAACAGGTAACCCCATGGGAGCAGGCGCCAGACGACCCGTTTATCCTTTTGTTCAAGTCGGTTGCGGATAGCGCCCTGAAATCGAACGTCGAGATTGCCGGGGCTACATGGGGTATGGACACTCGCCTGGCACCGTACTTTAATATGCCGGCTCTTTCTTTCGGGCCAAACGGTAAAAATATTCACGGGGTGAACGAATATGTCGACATTGACTCCGTGCT
>CBFDCY010000223.1:0-1617 GCA_965603425.1 uncultured Dehalococcoidia bacterium
GGGCCACTGGGCTGGCTCGGACTGCTTTTCTCCCCGGCCGCCATAGTAATCGGGCAGATGTTGCTGGTAACGCCAATACTGCTCGGGCTTACCATCTCCGCTCTCCGCGGAGTGGATCGTAGCATTATTGATACCGCGCGGTCGCTGGGGGCCAGCGGCTTTCAAGCGGCGATTATGATTCTTCGTGAAGCCAGGTTCGCAGTTATGGCGGCAGTTATCATGGGTTTTGGCCGGGCTATCTCCGAGGTGGGCATATCTCTCATGGTGGGCGGCAATATACGCGGTTTCACCCGCGTCATCACCACTGCCATTTCCCTGGAGACGTCCAAGGGAGACCTTGAGCTATCGATAGCACTGGGCATTATCCTGATTTCGATTGCTCTTATCATCAATATCATCCTGAACCGGGTGCAGCAGAGGTAACCATGGCTTTTATCGAGACGATAAATTTGTGCCAGCGATACGGTGAGCAGGGTATCCTGAATAATGTCAACCTAAGCATCGAGCGGGGAGAGGTATTTGCCCTGATAGGGCCTACCGGCGCCGGCAAGACGACGCTGCTGCGCCTGATAGACCTGCTAGATGAGCCCGCATCCGGGAAAATATACTTCGATGAGGTGGATACTGTGGAGTCGCCTGCGGTGCGACTCGCCCTGCGGCGGCGCATGGCGTTTGTCCTGCAGAAGCCGGTGGTCTTCAACCTGAGCGTCTATGATAATATTGCCTGTGCCCTGAAGTGGCGTGGAGTCAGGGGACACCGGCTGCAGGAAAGGGTAAATAAGATTATAGACGTTGTGGGCCTGTCTGATTATCATAACCGGAATGCCAGGCACCTTTCCGGCGGAGAGATACAGCGGGTAGCCATTGCCCGGGCGCTCGCCATTGAGCCGGAAGTTCTGCTGATGGATGAGCCGACGGCCAATCTTGACCCGCTTTCCGCAGCCCGCATCGAGGAACTGATAGGCAGCATTATCAGGAAATATACCACCACCATCATCATGGCGACACACGATTTACCGCAGGGACAGCGCCTTGCCGACCGTGTGGGAGTGCTGATGGATGGCGAACTGCTGCAAGCTGGCAGTTCGAAGGACGTTTTTTCCTCACCGCGCAATAAAGAGGTGGCCGAGTTTGTCGGCGTGGAGAATATCATTGAAGGTGTGATTGCGTCCAGTGAAGAAAGTATTGTCACCATCGAAAGTGGGGGGAGGTCTATCGAAGCGGTTTCCGATTATGCCGTTGGCGCAGAGGTATGTGCCTGCATTCGGCCCGAAGACGTCACCCTGTCCCTTTCTCAGGTCTCCAGCAGTGCCCGGAACTCCTTTGAAGGGGAGATTAGCTGGCTGGTGAACATGGGGCCGCTGACGCGGGTTGAGCTCCAGTGCGGGTTTCCCCTGGTGGCAATGGTGACCAGAAGGTCGGCTGAGGAGATGGGTTTGGCCAAGGGGAAAAAGATTTTCGCGGCCTTCAAGGCGACCGGCGTCCACGTTATCAAACGAAATTGACAATTAAAGCGTATTGATGATATATTCTACTCTGTTGGCAGCGTAGCTCAGTGGCAGAGCAGGGGACTCATAAGCCCTTGGTCGCAGGTTCAAATCCCGCCGCTGCCACTTT
>CBFDCY010000224.1:0-1591 GCA_965603425.1 uncultured Dehalococcoidia bacterium
CCAACCGTTCTCTGCATCCACATCGGGTCGCCGGCATGGAAGCCACAGGCGATATTGGCCGAGGTAATGTATGGCATCAGCTGCTCGTCAAAACCGAGCTTATAGCTGCCGTAGCTCTCACCAAGGTCGCAGTTGAAATCAATTGTCCTGGCCGTTTCTTACCTCCGGAACTGTATATTAATTTTTTACAGGACCGCCAAGTCCTCGTCTAAAATGTCGGTAATGAACATATGTCCCGGCGAGTGTGTAATCATCTGCACTGGCTTTGATTCCAGCGCAACTGCCTGGGGTGTGACGCCGCATGCCCAGAATACGGGTATTTCATTTTCCCTGATGGCGACCGGGTCACCGTAGTCCGGCTTTGACAGGTCGGTAATCCCGATTATCTCCGGTTCACCGATTTGTACCGGAGCCCCGTGCACCCCGGGAAACCGTGAGGTAATCTGCACCGCTTTCACCACCTTGTCCCTGGGAATGGGGCGCATGCTCACCACCATGGGCCCGTGAAACATTCCGGCAGAAGCAGTCTGAATACTGGTAACGTACATGGGCACGTTTTGCCCTTCATCGATGTGGCGCAAGGAAATTCCCGCCCTTATCAAGGCAGTCTCAAAAGTGAAGCTGCATCCCAGCAGGAAAGAGACCAGTTCGCTGTTCCAGTATTCTTTGATATCTTCGGTTTCGGCGGTGAACTTACCATCCTGATACACCCGATAGAGAGCAATATCTGTCCGGATATCAGCTTTGGGTGCGGTTAAGACCGGCTCAAAGCTGCCGGGTTCGAGAACTTCCAGGACAGGGCAGGGTTTGGGGTTGCGCTGGCAGAAAATGAGGAAATCAAAAGCACATTCCCTGGGTAGAACCACCAGATTGGCCTGAGTAAAGCCGGGGGCCAGTCCGCAGGTGGGCTTCAGCAATTTCCCCTGTCGGATTTGCTGCCTTGTCTCCTGAGGTATATTATTGGCCATAGTCACACCTCTACAATATCGACTATTTATCGCACGGTACTAACGTAGTAATTATTATATGCCTTGTCATTGGCAATTTCAAAGCAATTATAGCCCATAGATGTCCTCTTTATCTATGCAGTTCCTTATTATGTGATAAAAGTCGCTGATGTTTATCTTAAAAAGAATCATTATTAAATGAGAGGTCGCATTTAGCCGGATTGCAAATGAGGTGGATGTTATGAAACGTAAGCTTTTTACGGTAATACCCGTGACTGTAATCGTTCTTGTTGCACTGATAGCTGGAATTGTTTTTTCAATAAATAAGTCAGGCTTTACGAGTGATGTCATACCTGAGGAACTGCAAACCGTTGAGGTCAGGGAATATGAAGGGGAAAACCTGTCCTCGGTCAATGACTTCCGCGAGAACTCCATCAAGGGCCCACAGTACGTTGATATCGCCACATATGAACTTGAAATCACCGGGCTCGTGGAAAAGCCGCTGAGCTTCACCTACGAGGACTTGCTTGAGGACTACAAGCATTACCAGAAAGCAGTAAGGCTGGACTGTGTGGAGGGGTGGAGCGCCAATATCCTCTGGGAAGGCATGCTGGTGAGGGATATACTTAATGACGCCGGGGTAT
>CBFDCY010000225.1:0-1590 GCA_965603425.1 uncultured Dehalococcoidia bacterium
ACCCTGAATAGATTCGGTACCATCTATTATTGTTCCGGCGTTTATATCGATATTATCCCTCATCTTTTCATAGAGGGCGCTGTTGGAGGAGACCTTGATTACCGGAGCAATGGGCGAGCCTATCGGCGTCCCCCTTCCGGTGGTAAAGACAATGACCTGAGCGCCGGCGGCCAGCATGCCACTGTTGCATACCACATCGTGAGCCGGTCCGTTCATTAATATCAAGCCTTTCCGTTCCGGTTTCTCCGCGAAATCAGTAACCTGCACCACCGGAGTGGTCCCGCCCTTGAGCACAGCCCCCAACGATTTTTCCTCCAGAGAGGTAAGCCCGCCGGCTATGTTGCCGGGTGAAGGTTCAGCTCCCATAACATCAACGCCCATTGACTTTATGCGGGCATAAGCCTCCGATATTACTGCCGAAACACGACTTCCGACCTGTGCATTTGCCGCCCGCCTGGTGAGAACGCTTTCCGCCCCTATCATTTCCGGTGTTTCCGAAAAAATGACCGCTCCTCCTCCGGCGATTAATAAATCGGAGGCAACGCCCAGTGCCGGATTGGCGGTAACTCCGGAGATGGTGTCGGAACCGCCGCAGCTGAGACCCAATATCAATTCGGCAACAGGAACCACTTCCCGGCTCGCCGTGGCGGCCTCTTTTACAAGTCGCTGAGCCAGTTGTTTGCCCCTGGCCACGCTGTTAGTCGTGCCGCCAGCTTCCTGTATGCTGAGCGTCTCGAACCTCTGTCCGGTTTTGACCAGTTCTTCAGCGATTAATTCGGGAGTGAGTAACTCGCAGCCAAGCCCCACAAGCAATACGCCGGCAACGTTGGGGTTGGCACAGAAACCGGCCATGGTCCTAACCATGAGTTCCTTTTCGTCGCCAAAGTGGCCACAGCCGTGACGGTGCACCACACTGACGGTGCCGGATACCTCCCGGCTAATCATCTGGGCCACAGTGGAGGCGCAGATTGTGGTGGGGAAAATCAGCACATGATTTCTCACGCCGACGGTACCATTTTTTCTTCGGAATCCCCGGAATTCCATCACCTGTATCCTTTATTTGCTAATAATTCTCAATTTTTAGCCTCAAGCTATACGTTCAAAACGTGCCTGGAAGAAACGGAGGTATTTGGGTTCGTACACCATCTTCAAACCCCGTGTTTGCTCGCGGATGTCATATACCGCCTTGACTGCCTCGGCGACAACGTCCATATGCGCCTGGGTATATACCCGGCGAGGAATCGCAAGACGAGTCAGCTCCAGAGCCGGATAACGGTGGTCACCTGTCTCCGGGTCTCGCCCGGCGCTGACAATGCCCCTTTCCATGGCCCGGATACCCGAGTCCAGGTACAGTCCCGCCGCCAAGGTCTGGGCGGGGAACTGGTCCTGCGGTATGTGGGGATAAAAGCCTTTGGCGTCCAAGAAGATAGCGTGGCCGCCCACCGGATTTACGATTGGTATGTTCCAGTTGGTCAACAGGCTGCCCAGGTAGCGAACCTGCTCCACGCGAGAGCGCACGTGGTCATCAGCCACCGACTCGGCAATACCAATGGCCAGGGCTTCCATATCGCGCCCCGCCATTCCGCCATA
>CBFDCY010000226.1:0-1582 GCA_965603425.1 uncultured Dehalococcoidia bacterium
TGGTGCTGTTAGACGAACTGGGCACCAACACCGACCCGGGCGAAGGCTCGGCTCTCGGCCGCGCTATCCTGCTTAATTTTCTATCACAGGGAACGATGACCGTAGCCACCACTCACTACACCGAATTAAAGGCGCTGGCTCACGCTACCGGCGGCATGGAAAATGCGGCTCTGGATGTTGACCCCGTTACGATGGCACCCACCTATCACCTGACAGTGGGTATCCCGGGCGGCAGCAATGCGCTGGCTACAGCATCCCGCCTGGGACTGCCTGCGGAGATTGTCGCCCGTGCCCGGCATATGCTTTCCCAAGGCGCCCAGGAGATTGAGGCTTTGCTTACCCATCTGGTGACCGAGCAGAAGAATGCTGAGTCGCTTCGCCACAGCCTGGAGAAGGAACTGAATGAAGCGGAACAGAACGACGCTGACTTGAAAAACAGGCTCCGCCAGTTAGAAGAGGAGAAGCGAAAAATCATCAAGGAGACCCGTGACCAGGTAGTTCGCGAGGCTGCCGAACTACAGATGAAAATTCGTGAGGCAGCAGCGGAGTTGCGCAAGGAAAAATCCCGGGAAAGAATCGAACAGGCGAAAAAGGCGTTAGCCGAGGCACAGGAGCGGTTGGATGCCGGGGTATGGCAGGCCAGACCGGCGGTTGGGATAGACGAAACAGAAGCCGGGGCAGGTCCAATCACCGCCGGTGATACCGTCTGGCTGAAAGAGGCTGGCGTGCCAGCGACGGTATTATCAGTGTCTGAAGAACGCGGGCTCGTCGAAGTCCAGGCCGGGAAAGTGAAGATGACCCTCAGGCTGGACAGCGTGGAGAAGAGGATATCATCAACTGGCGTGGTGAAGACGGGCAGCGCCCTGATAAGGAAGGAGATGCGCAAGCCCAGGGTCTCTCTCGAGCTTGACCTGCGGGGAAAGAGGGCTGAGGAGGTCGAGCCGGCGCTGGAAGACTACCTTAACGAAGCGTCTTTATGCGGCTTGAGCCGGGTCCGCATCATTCACGGTATCGGCACGGGCACCGTGCGTCAGATTGTCAGGGAGATTCTGGCCTCTCATCCGCTGGTCACGTCTTTCCGGCCCGGGGAACAAGGCGAGGGCGGCGACGGCGTTACCATAGTCAGCATGTAGCCAGAGTATTTCGTTTGAGCCATTGATATTATGTTTGTATCGAAGAGGTTCTGTCTCGGCAGGTCGAAGATGCTCGGCTTCCTGGACGAGCTGGCTTTGACCGAAGGCAAGGCGATATCGTTATACTTCCCGCAGGGGACACCGCAAGCCAGAATGGAAAATCTGCTGGGAAAGGTGTTTGCCGCAACTGCCATACCGCCAGGCGTGGCTGAGGCTATTGCCGGCTCGAGAATGGGAGCGGCGTTTTTCTGGAGCCCGCCGCAAATGTACGTGGTCCTGCCCCCATTCCCGATTGCAGAAGAATATATCACCGACGGCTATGATGCTGGGCTGTTGCGTTCCCTTCTCAGTCATGACTTCCTTATCGCTCTGGTCCTGGTCCGCCTGGGAGCATACAGCATTGGCATCTGTCGGGGCACAGAGCTCATAGATAGCAAGACGGGAACAGG
>CBFDCY010000227.1:0-1561 GCA_965603425.1 uncultured Dehalococcoidia bacterium
GGTCTGGAACTTATGCATGAAGTTCTCTATGTCGCCTCAGCGATGCGGTATCCCATGGTCATGACGGTGGCCAATCGCGCTCTTTCCGCACCTATCAGCATCTGGGGCGACCACTCCGATGCCATGGCGGTTCGAGACACCGGCTGGATTCAAATATTCGTGGAAAACGGGCAGGAAGCAGTTGATAACGTCATCTGCGGTTTCCGCATCGGCGAAGACAAAAGGGTCCTGCTGCCGGTAATGGTTCACCTTGACGGGTTTGCCCTGACCCATGTTATTGAACCGATTGAGCTGCCGGAGAAAAAAGACGTGGAGCGATTCCTGCCACCCTTTGAATATCCGCTACCGCTGAACCCGGAGAAGCCGGTCACCATGGGCGCCTTGGGCTCGCCTTTCATCTATACCGAGGTAAAGTGGGCACAGGAAATAAACCTGGAAAAGGCAAAGGATGTTGTGCTGGAATCCTGGCAAGAGTTTGGCAAAACCTTCGGTCGTACCTATTCGCCGATAGAGCAATACCGAACCGACGGCGCCAAAGTCCTGCTGCTGACAATGGGCAGCTACGGCGAAACGGCAATGGTAGCTGTGGACAAAATGAGAGATGACGGCAAGGAAGTTGGCCTGCTCAAGCTGCGCCTGTGGCGTCCGTTCCCGTACGAAGAACTCCGTAAAGCGGTAAAAGATATTGATGTACTAATCGTGCTGGATAGAGCCGTTTCCTTTGGTGGCCCGGGCGGGCCGGTCTGCTCCGAGATAAAGTCAGCTTTGTACATAGAAGAGAAGCGACCGCAAGTCATAGGCTTCGTGGGTGGTCTGGGTGGCAGGGATATCTCCATGGCCGGTTTCGAGGAAATGATAAACCGCGGTATCGAAATCGCCCGGACGGGAAGCGAACGAGAGTTTGAAATCTTTGGAGTGAGGGAATAAAGATGGCAACAGCAGTACATGGACCCGGCAAAATCACCGAATTGGAACCCTTTGCCCCCGGCCACCGTGCCTGTAGCGGCTGCGGTGAAGCACTGGCGGTCAGGCTGGCGGCTAAAGCCATTGGCAATAACGCGATTATCGTGAACGCAACCGGCTGCATGGAGGTAATAGCCTCACCGTTCCCTTATACCTCCTGGCGCATTCCCTGGATACATACCCTGTTTGAAAACGCCGCCGCGGTAGCCTCCGGAGCCGAAGCCGGCCTGAAGGCAATGGAGAAGAAGGGTAAAATTCCGAAGCGCAACACAAAAATCGTGGCTTTTGCCGGAGATGGCGGCACCAGCGATATCGGCCTGCAAGCCCTTTCTGGAGCGCTGGAGAGGGGACACGACTTCGTCTACATCTGTCTGGATAACGAAGCGTACATGAATACCGGCATCCAGAGGTCTTCGGCCACGCCTTATGGAGCTTCGACAACCACTTCACCGGCCGGCAAAGAAAGCCTGGGACAGACAACCTGGAAGAAGAACATGCCCGCGATTGCGGCGGCTCATGACATACCGTATGTAGCTACAGCCTGTCCCAGCTACCACCGCGACCTGATGAAAAAGGTTACCAAGGCTGTAGAAACCCC
>CBFDCY010000228.1:0-1549 GCA_965603425.1 uncultured Dehalococcoidia bacterium
CGAACCCTCCGATGCCCGCCTTGGTATAGGTAGAGGCGCTTTGCATCACCAGTGGAACGGCTATACCTCCGGCTACGGCCAAATAGGCCCGGCAGCCGCTGTTTAACCGGGGGAAAGAGAGAACATCACCGCGTTCCAGCGACCGGCTTTCCCAGGCGGGAGCAGGCTCGCCATTTATGGTCGCGGCAAGGTCCGCCCCGGTAATAGCAATCCTCGCCTCCCGAAGCGCGCGTAACTGGCAGCCAGGCAATGTTATTTCCAGCGAAGCCGCCCCTTCCGCGTTGCCGACCAGAAGGTTGCCGACGCGAAAAGCGTAGTTGTCCAGAGCGCCCGAGGTCGGCACGCCGAATTGCTGGTAGCCAGACCGGCCGAGGTCCTGTACCGTGGTCAACGGCCCCGGCTGAATGACTTCAAAAATTTTTATACTCACTTAAGTGATATCCCTCACAGTAAGTTGGTATGTACCATTTCGGACCGATCCTTTCACAATGGTGAACTCTTCCGGGGTAACGCTGACAAAGGTCAGGTAATCGCCCGCCCGCAGTATTGAAGGTGGCTTCCGGGTGGGGTGAAAGAGTTCGAGCGGCGTTCTCCCGATGATTTGCCACCCGCCGGGACTTTCCGCTGGATAGATACCGGTCTGATTGCCGGCGATGCCTACCGAGCCGGCGGGTATCTTCAGGCGCGGCGTTGTTTTTCGAGGCATCGCAATGTCCGGTGACATGCCACCCAAATACGGAAACCCGGGCATGAAGCCAATCATATATATTAAATAACGCGCGCTGCTGTGTATCCGGACCACTTCGGCGTCGCTCAGATTATTGTGGCTGGCGACTAACTCTAAATCCGGACCGAACCCGCCCCCATAGGTGATCGGTATTTCAATGAGCCTGCGCTTGGGCAATTCACGACTGGTTAAAGATTGGAGCAGGTTGCATATGGCTTCTCGAAACTCCGGAGCGCTTATCTGCCGCGGTTCAAAGTAGACGAGGAGAGAACGATATGCCGGAACTGATTCTACTACTCCCGGAATGCCAGCCTTTTCTATGGCAAGCTTCAGGTTCCTGACACGCTGATTTACGTCCGAGTCAATGCTATCCCCGAGCTCAATGAAGATAGCGCGGTCGCCGCCGCTGAGGAACCGAGGTTCTTTGTAGATCATGACCGGAAATCAGATAAACTTGCTTATTGGTATAACCTGAATCCCCGCCCCCTCCATCCTCTCCCTTAGCTTGCGTGCCAGCTCGACGGCGCCCGGCGTATCCCCGTGCAGACATATGGTGTCGGCTTTAACCGGGATTTCCTGGCCGTCGATGGCGGTGGCTTTCTGCTCCAGTACCATTTTTAAACTGGCCGCGATAACCTTCTCCGGGTCTTCGATAACCGACCCGGGCTGACTTCTTGACACCAGAGTGCCGTCCGGATTTAAGGAGCGGTCGGCAAAAATCTCACGGGCCACTTTAAGGCCAACCTCCTCGCCGGCTTCAATCCATACTGATCCGGAAAGTCCAACCAGTATCAGTCTGTCGTCAACTTCAACAACCGCCTC
>CBFDCY010000229.1:0-1523 GCA_965603425.1 uncultured Dehalococcoidia bacterium
CATCCGGTTCAGCGATTCCTGGTCGGCACTCTCAAACCCGACGGTGACCAGCCGGCAGCCGGCCTTCTTCATCTGCCGCATCGTCTCCAGTTCCAGGTTAACCCGCACGTTGCAGTACCACTTTACCTTTATCCCCCGCTCGATTATTTGCCGGCATATTTCCTTAGTTCTCTCCGAGTCAACGGTGAACGTATCATCCTCAATGCCGATTTCCTTAACTTCAGGCAGATTCTCCGTTATCCATTGAAACTCATCGACCACGCTGGCAGCGCTGCGCGGTCGGTACTGGCGACTGTGAAAAGTCTGCGGATAGACGCAGAAAAAGCACTGGTACGGGCAACCGCGACCGGTAATAATCATGACCATGGGGTAGTTGGCCGCCGCAAAGTAATAGTCGCGAACGCTAAGGTGCCGTTTGTAGACCTCGCTGACAAAGGGCAGCTCATCGACGTTCTCAATCAGCGCACGGGGTCGGTTATGGACTATTTCACCATCTTTCCGGAAAACAAGCCCGTCTATTGTCCTCAAATCTCCTTTTTTCTCCAGGCAGATAGCGAGGTCGCGTATGGTATAGTCATACTCGCCGACGGCGACGGCATCCACTCTTTCGCTCAGTTTAAGCGTCTCCTCCGGCAGTGCCGAGGGGTGGGTACCCACCAGGGTCACTAACGAGGCGGGAAATTTTTCCTTGAGCTGTTCTGCTACCTTCACATCGCTGTAAATGCTCGGGGTGCTGGTATCGACCACAATGAGCTGCGGGAGCTCATTTTTTATACGCTCAATAATATCACCAACGGAAAGCCCCTGCGCCGGAGCGTCAACGAGACGGACCGAAAAACCTTTTTGCTCCAGGACTCCGGCGGCATAGGCGAGCCAGAAAGGATAGTATATCGTCCCGCCGAGAGTAACCGCCGGGCTGCGCGACGTTCTGGAGAACCTGCCCTTGAAGGGAGGATTCAACATCAGGACATTCACTTCGGCTGTTCCCCTGCTGGCTTGGGCATTTTACGCGGCAGAAACACCTCTTTCCAGAATCCGACGGTATAGCAAAGATGCTCAAGGACGAAGACGACCGGAATGGTAACCAGATAACTGATATTTCGCTCTCTAATGGCGAAGTACAGACCGTGCAGACCGACTATAACCAGATATAATCCGATAATGGCCGCCAGAATCCAGCGACTGACGAGCAGCGTCAGCAGAAGCAGCGGCGCCAGCAGCGGCGGCAGTACCGGCCAGTCCCAGACGCCACACTCCTTCCTCCAGCCTCCGTAGCGATACATATTCTTGGCAAACTCCTTCAATCCGCGGCTGTGGTCGTGAAGTACGGCGGCATCCCTGACATAACACAGCTTGCCCGATTTCAACAGCCTCGCGTTCAGCTCTGTTTCATCAGCACCGGACAGGTCAGGGTCAAAGCCGCCAGCCCGTAACAGGTCGCGCCTGCGATACATGCTGTTGCACCCGCTGATGCTTTTCACGAAGCGCTCTGAAAACGAAGCCCCACCCTGCAC
This sequence comes from uncultured Dehalococcoidia bacterium, assembly GCA_965603425.1. Classification (GTDB taxonomy): domain Bacteria; phylum Chloroflexota; class Dehalococcoidia; order Dehalococcoidales; family RBG-16-60-22; genus E44-bin89. The sequence continues at coordinate 1,515 of CBFDCY010000229.1, forward strand.
AGAACGACC
>CBFDCY010000230.1:0-1505 GCA_965603425.1 uncultured Dehalococcoidia bacterium
TAAATTCCGCGCTTTGGGGTCGATGGCAAAACCGTTGCCCAGCGGTCCGAATATCGGTACTGATGCCTCGGATTTCTGTCGGCTCAGCCATTTAGTGCCTCGACCGTCTTCCCGCACGGCGTAGAATAAGGCGATGCGGTCGCCGTCCGCCTGGTGGACGCTGAAGGGGCGGGGCAGGGTGGTCTCCGGTCCACAGCGCACCATGACGAACTGCCCCGGCATTGCCTCGCGGGCGATATCCGGGCACCGCAGCCAGATGAGCCGGCTGCTCAGTATGCCCCGTGCGTGAACGTGTTTGTGTCCGGGCAGTACCTGGTGATTATCAATGACCTCGGCATCGATTAAGTTCATTTTGTTTCCTTTCTGCGGTATTCGGGGAGGGGCTGCACAAGGTATGTCTGGTTGGGATTGGACAGCGCTTCCACCGCCGCCCGCACGGTATCCAGCGAGGTGAAGCACGGCACCTGCTTCTCGGCGGCGGCCCGTCTTATATGAAAACCATCGCGCAGGGAGGCCTCTCCGCCGGTTATGGTATTGACCACGCCCTTTACCGTGCCGTCTCTGATGACATCGACCACGTTGGGGTGTCCCTCGCTAAGCTTCTTGGTAATCCTGGTCACAGATAGTCCGGCAGCCTCGAGCCTGCCGGCGGTACCTTCGGTGGCGTAGAGCGCATAGCCAAGTTCGGATAATTTTCTGATGGCAGGCAGCGCCTCCGGCTTGTCCCGGTCGGCGATGCTTAATAGTATGGCGCCCTGCGGCGGCAGCATCATGCCCACGGCGAGCAGCGCCTTGGCCAGGGCGGCGTTGAAGTTGACATCGATGCCCATCACCTCGCCGGTGGACTTCATCTCCGGGCCGAGGTAGGTATCCACGCCGAGCAGCTTGGACATGGAGAAAACGGGTGCCTTGATTCCGGTCAGCGGCTGCTCCGGCCAGAGACCGGTTTTATATCCCTGCTCTTTGAGACTGACGCCGAGCATGACCCGGGTGGCCACCTTCACCATGGGCACTCCGGTTACCTTGGAGAGGAACGGGACGGTGCGACTGGAGCGCGGATTGACCTCAAGCACGTAGACCGAGGAACCCAGCCCTTCCCGCCGCGGCACGGTCACGTACTGGATATTCATCAGCCCCTTGATTTTCAGGGACAGCCCGATGCGGATGGTATAGTCAATAACGGTATTCACTTCCTGGCGGGTCAGGTTAAGTCCGGGATAGACCGCCATGGAGTCGCCGCTGTGCACGCCGGCGCGTTCGATGTGTTCCATGATGCCGGGGATAAGCACTGTTTCCCCGTCGCCGATGGCGTCAACCTCCACCTCCTTTCCCTCCAGGTACTTGTCGATGAGGACGGGGTGGCCGGTGTCCAGCTCCATGGCGAAGCCCACGTAGCGGGAGAGCTCGGCGGCGTTGTGTGCTATCTCCATGGCCCGACCGCCCAGGACGTAACTGGGGCGAACGAGCACCGGGTAGCCGATGAGCCCGGCAACGGTGGCGGCTTC